>JAIXPV010000695.1 GCA_027486105.1 Runella sp.
AATCAATAACCCAAAAGTCATAGGTATGGTAATGGATTGCGTAAAGTACATAAATACAGCTACAAAAAAGACGATTTGAAGATACCGGACGCTTTGTTGAGTAGTAGGCATAACGAATAGTTTTTTGGCAATATTGGAAAAAAAACACCAGAAGCCTCTGATCAATATCAATAATCAGGTTTTGAAGGTCCTAAAAACGAAACAGCCGTTCTACAACGGCTGTTTCGTTTTTAGGACCTGAAGAGAGCAAGACAGTTACTTGCCTGTATTGCCTACCCCGTTGGAATTAAATTGAATCCCTTCCAAACCAAACAATCCTTTGTTTTCGGGAACGGATTGAGCGGTGGTAAACACAAGATAAACGTTATGAAGCTTTTCATCGGGCCGACGAATAGCCGCATTTAAAACCCCTACTTTATTGTCGGGTACTTCTACTGCACCTATCAAAGCACCCGTTGGGCTATCCAATCGCACTTCGATTTTGCCGCCTACTGTACGGCTTGGCTCGGCGTAGACCATGAACGAAAGCGTACTGATGTCGGTCAAATCAATGTCTTTATATACGGCGTAGCTGCCATTTTTGACGGGAGCCAATACTTCGCTTTTGGTTGGCAATTCTACCTTAGTAGCATCCTTAACTTCATCATTTTGCACCGCTTTCACTTTGGCTGGGCGCAGGGCTACCGTGGTGGTCGACGTCTGCGGACCTAGGTTAGCGTTTCCTTTATCTGTGTAGCTAGCCGTAAAAATATAAGAACCCTCTTTTTGCTTAGCTGTCGTTACGTATTCTCCTTTGACGGCTTTTTTATCGGGTCCTTTTTCGTTGGCCAAAGACATAATGTAACGCACTATCTCTTTGGCATCATCTTTCTTAATTTGGGGGTGGGCACTCATGGCCTGCTCGCCCCAAACACCGCCACCACCATTGATGATTTTATCGGCCAGCATACTTACCACGTCGCGCTCTCTTTGGTATTTTTTGGCTACCTCGCGGTACGACGGGCCAATGGATTTTTTGTCAATGCTGTGGCAAGCCATACAATCAGAAAGCTCCATGAGGCGCTTGCCCGTAGCAAATCCCAAATTTGCTTGGTGGCCTTGGGCCAAAATGGTCTTGTCAAATCCTTCCAGATAATCTATCGTTACGATGACATCCTCGGGGTTGATTTTCTTATTTGCCAAGCTACCGTCTTCTTTATCAGCTACTTTTACTTCGTAGCTAACGGGTTTGTTTTCCCAGTAAAAAGATTTATTCCCGGCTACAGCTACTTCCACTTTTGGAGGCTCGTTACCCACTTTTACTTCTACATTGCTCGACGAAACATTTCCTTTTGCGTCGGTTACTTTCAGCGTGGCGGTATAGGTTCCAGGTTTGGTATAAGTAAAAGTTGGGTTTGGCAGGTTACTCTTGGGAAGCCCTTTGCCGAAGCTCCATTCATAGGTGAGTGCATCCCCGTCATAATCCACCGTTCCTTTAGACGAGAAAACGGCTTTCATGGGCGCTGCACCTGCTTTCTTGTTAACGGTTGCGGCGGCCACTGGCTTACGGTTCCCTGCGTTGTACGTAATTCTTGACAAACGCGAATCATCATTCTGGGCAAACCAAGTGTTTCCGTACTCCATAACGTACAACGAACCGTCAACTGCAAACTGCATATCGATTGGGTGGCTAAACTTCGTGTTTGGCATGAAGGTTTCCATGCTTACAAAATCGCCTTCTTTGGTCATCGTAACGGGGTGGATCCAATCGCGAATCCACTCGTATGCAAAGAGCTTCCCATCATAATGACGAGGAAATTTTACGTCATTTTCTGGATAGTCGTCATAATAGTAGACTGGCCCAGCCATGGCGTTGCGACCGCCTTTGCCTACGATGGGCCCAAATTCAGGCGACTCGGCATAAGGATAATAAATAAAGGCTTTTTGGGCAGGGGGTAATTCAATCAAACCCGTGTTGTGCGGGGAGTCGTTGATTGGTTTGGCAGGATCAAATCTTTCGCCCGATATTTTGGTTCCCATATCGTACCGATTGTAGGCTCTATTGTCAGCTACAAACAGCGGATACCCAAAGTAACCTGCTTTACGGGCCTGATTGACTTCATCATACCCGCGCGACCCGCGCGTCTCACTGTCGTTGCCTGCGTCTGGACCTACTTCTCCCCAGTATAGAAAACCAGTACGCTGGTCTACTGAAATACGGTAGGGGTTACGGTTTCCCATGATGTAGATTTCGGGGCGGGCTTTTTCGGTGCCTGGCGCAAAAAGATTCCCAGAGGGGATGTCGTATCCACCTTCGGCGCGGGGTTTTATGCGGAGAATTTTACCCCGTAAATCATTGGTGTTAGAAGAAGTGGAGCGACCGTCCCAGTTGGCTCTTCCGGGGCGTCCGTCGAGGGCGCCGTAGCCGTCATTGCCAAAAGGATTGATGTCGTCGCCCGTAGAGAGATATAAATTGCCCTGCTTGTCCCAAGCAATGGAGCCTCCCGTGTGGCAGCAATCATTGCGCTTGACAGGTACCCGAAGCAGCACTTGTTCGGTATTCAGCAACAAAGTATCGCGCTCGGTATCGTATTTCATACGCACCAGTCGTTGTGAGGTGTCGGCCTCTGAAGAGACTGGAGAATAGTACAAATATACCCATTTGTTTTGTTTGAAATCCGGATCAACGTTGATACCCATCAAACCGTATTCCTGTTTGATATAAACGGGGATATTAGCTACAACTTTATAAGTGTTGGGCTTTTTAGGATTATAAAGCTTTACTTTTCCTTTCCGTTCGGTAAACAACACGCGCTGATCTTCCAACACAACCAACTCAGTAGGCTCGTCTAGTTTTTCTAGTAAAATGGTTTTCGTAAAACGATTTTCTTCGGGTACGGCAGGAGATTGGGCAGAAACGGTACTACTTAGCAATGCGGCTAGCAATAGCGAACTACTGCCCATATACATTGTTTTTTTCCAAAATGGATTTTCCATGAGGTCACTTATGTTTGTTATAATTTTACTACTAAAGTATAGAAGCACCCAAAACTAATGATGTAGCTGGTGTACATATAACGCTGAAAGTCGAAATGGTACTATTGGACGTGGGCAGCGGAAAACTATTTTTTCTTCAAACGGTTTGTTTAACGAATTGTTTATCCTCTGAAAAAGTGTAATAGATTGTATACCAGGCATTCCATATCTGTTTGAACTAATGGAAAAAATAAATCGTTTATTTATTAGATTTAGAATACAATTTAACCGATATTTGTCACGTTTTTTTCAAAAACCAAATACAAAAGTGGCACACACTCTCTCACATACTCGCTGCGCGCACATTACGCCATTTTTTTGTAGGTCCGAAAGGACACACTAATACTGTTTGCCTACGTGGCGAACGCTCTCGCCGGATTTCCCAAAATCGTTTCTCTTTTTTCAACACCAAAGCGGATTTGTTGTCTCCGCAGAGGATTCAATTCCAATAAATGACAATGTCAAACATCGAAATAGTATCCAACGAGTACATCGTAGAAACAGCCGAAGACAAACACTTCCACCTCGCTGAAACCATCTGTAAAGAGATGGAAGAAAGTGCTAAGCAACGCGGAACTGGAATCGCCAAGCGTTCACCTGTGTATATTCAGGAAAAAATGGCCGAAGGTAAAGCCATCATCGCCACAACGTTGTTGGGGGAATGGGTTGGTTTTTGCTATATCGAAACCTGGGAGCATGGTAAGTTTGTGGCCAACTCTGGGTTGATTGTTCACCCTGATTACCGCAAAAGCGGTATCGCAAAAGCCATCAAAAGAAAGGCTTTTGAACTCTCTCGGACCAAATATCCAGAGGCCAAAATTATCGGAATTACGACTAGCTTGGCCGTGATGAAGATTAACTCTGATTTAGGATATGAGCCCGTTACGTTCAGTGAATTGCCAGCCGACGACGCCTTTTGGAAAGGATGTTCGAGTTGCGTCAATTATGACGTACTCACCCGGACCAACCGTAAAAACTGCCTTTGTACGGGAATGATGTATGACCCGTTGCAGGTGCCCAAAACGGAAAAGCGAGCACCGTGGGATTTTCTGAAAGAATCTAAATTGTATGAGCGCTGGATGCGTATCAAACAGCGGATTCTGCTGCGTCGTGAAATACGTGAGGCAAAAGCCCGTAAACGTCAGAACGAACTGGAGTTGGTACACTAGACTCCCTGTGAAGTACATACGGCCCTAATTGGTAATTGAAACTGCCGATTAGGGCCTTTTTTTTAGTATCCTTGTCGTTATTCTCCTAACTTTGCGCTAAAATAGTGATTATAACTTACCCAATTATCAAAGGTAATGGTTGTCCTGACAGTGTGATTTTTTTCAAAAACCTGCTTAACGGGTGGCCGCTAACAAAATAACATTAAAGAAGTCCATGTCTGAAAGTAAAAAAGTTGTTTTAGCGTTTAGCGGAGGTTTGGATACCTCTTTTTGCGTCAAATATTTGTCGGAAGACAAAGGCTACGAAATTTACTCCGTATTGGTAGATACGGGTGGTTTTTCGGATGAAGAACTGAAAGCGATTGAGGCCCGCGCGTATTCGCTGGGAGTCAAAAAACACGCGACCATTTCCAAAACACAAGATTATTATCAGCAATGTATTAAATACCTGGTGTTTGGAAATATCCTCAAAAACAATACTTATCCGCTTTCGGTGAGTGCGGAGCGTATTTTTCAAGCTATTGCCGCTGCTGAGTATGCCAAAGAGATTGGTGCTGAGGCCATTGCACATGGAAGTACAGGCGCTGGAAATGACCAAGTTCGATTTGATATGGCATTTCGCATTATTATGCCAGAAGCCGAAATCATTACCCCGATTCGGGATTTAAGATTGTCGCGCGAGGCCGAAATTGACTATTTGAAATCAAAAGGGGTAAATCAAGAATGGCATAAAGCGGCTTATTCTATCAATAAAGGCCTTTGGGGAACATCGGTTGGCGGTAAAGAAACCCTCACATCAGATAAATATTTGCCCGAAAGCGCTTCCAGCGCATCGCGGGCATGCGGCAGACATTCGAC
>JAIXPV010000663.1 GCA_027486105.1 Runella sp.
AAATACAAGTGCATCCCCAGCGATTTGCATCATTGTTAACTCATTTGAGTAGCTAATGAATTGTTGCGGGGCCGCCCTTGCGGTGATAACACCAACAACGGCAAAAAATACAACAAGGCCGTGTTTTGCCTTGGCTCACACACTTAGCCGACAAAATAATTCCTTTCTTATCAATTTCTAATCTCATTCTTAGAGGCTCTTAATAACGCCACAATAGTTTTGTGACCATAACCTAACGCAAGGCATGGCAACAAAAACTATTTTAATCCCTACTGATTTTTGTGTTGCATCGCTCAACACTTTGAAACTCGCTTTGACATCTCACATCGACCAACCCACCCGGGTGGTGCTTATGTATGCCGAATACCCCGACAATTCTATTACTGAATTATTATTCTATTCGGCAGAAAACAGAATAAAGGCGCTCGTCACGAATGAGTTTAAAGAAGCCCTCGAAATCATCAAAAATCGCTTTGAAGGCAAGCTATTGGATATTTCAATCGAGTTATTGACCATGAACACCAATGGCTATTTGAATAACTACGTAGACGCAATCAAAATTAACGAAATCTACCTTCCCAAAACCTATCAATTAAAACCCGCAAAAAATGGATTTAACCCCTTGCCCATCCTGAAAAAAGCCAAGGTTCCCGTCACCGAAATTGACTGGGGCACCGATTACAAGCAATCAGAACAAGAACAATTAATTGCACTCTTTATTTAAAATGAAATGAATAAGAAATTATTTCCGACCACGCCCGCCGGCCGCCTGAAGCTCTTCTTTACTTTGTTTGATTCTCGCTGGGAAGATCTGACCAAAGACAACTGGGCTAAAACCGTTTATCGGGATTTTAGCGCAGGGCTGATTGTGGCCATGACGGCCATTCCGATGGCGATGGGCTTTGCGATGGCAATGGGAATGCGCCCCGAACACGGCATCATTGCGGGCGCGTTGGCCTGCGTGGTAGGACGTACTTTCGGCGGCTCCAAATACCAAGTCTACGGGCCTACCGCCGCTTTTATTCCAGTTATTGCGGGCTTGATTACAAAATATGGCCCCGCAAATGGCGGCGATTTTGAAACGGCACATGGGTTTTTGATTCTGGTTTCCATGATTTCTGGCGTAATTCTCATCATCATGGGTATTTATGGTTTTGGGCGTTACGCCAAGCTCGTCCCCAACTCCATTATTGTGGGCTTTACCATCGGTATTGCGGTGGCTATTGCGCTCACAAATGTGGAAGATATTCTGGGCATCGAATCATTCAAGGATTTATTGGGTCAAGACGAAGACATCAAAGGCGGTTTGATTCATAACCTGACTACGGCGTTTGGGAACATTGATAAAATCAACGGTTGGTCTATCTTTTTGGGGTTGATGACTTTTGCTTTAACCAAAACTTTACTCCGAATTTCGGTATTCATTCCCGGGCCAGTGATTGCGATGGGGCTGGCTACGTTGCTCTCGGCTACTTTTCTGGCCGATAAAAACATCATTTTGGTCAAAGACCTTTACGGCTCTATCCCCAACAATTTCTTTGTGTTTACGCCGCCCATGCTACCCGCTCTGAACGGCAGCGTCGTTGTTGATATTATCTATTTTGTCTGTGCCATTGTGTTTGTGTCGGGCGTCGAAAGTATTCTTTGTTCATCGATGGCCGACAAATTGGCCAATAACCAAAGAACGCCCTTTAATCCCGACAAAGAGTTTTTTGGGCAGGGAATGGTGCAAATCCTTACGCCGTTGGTTCAGGGCTTCCCTTGTACTGGAGCGCTGGCCCGCACCGCTACGAGCATCAAAGCAGGCGCCCAAACACCGTTGGCAGGTTACTTCAAAGCGGCTTTAAAATTGGCCATGGCTTATAATTTGGCCCAATACCTCGAACTGATTCCGATGGCTTGTATTGGGGGTATCTTGGTTTGGGTGGCAAGCAACATGATCAAACCCTCCGAAATCCGCGAAATCAAGCATCAGGGTAAGTTTGAGTTTGCCATGATGACCTATACGGCCTTTATGGTTCCGCTGACCGACTTCCTAACGGGTGTTCTGTCGGCTTTGATTATCTATTTTGTGGTAAAAGCCGTTTTCAAACGTAAAACAAAAGAGGCGCCAGAGTCAGCGCTTGAGGTTGATGCTCTGCTTAATTCACAAGCCTCTGGTTCTCCCAAATAAATATTTTATCAAAATCGATAACAGTCACTAGCTGCCCAAATGGTTACTAGTGACTGTTATTTTTTTAACGTCGTCTATTCTGTTTAAAATAAGAATTGACACTCGGCCACCGCCGACGCGCTACGGCGTAGACTTTGCCGTCGGTCAGCTTGATTTGTTTCGGAAAGATACTTTCCACAAAACGCAGATTGATGAGATAACGCTTATGAATCCGAAGAAATTGACTGGGTGGCAGGCGTAGTTCGAGTTGTTCCAAACACTTCGACACCAACAATTTCTGCCCGTCGACCAAATGAATAAAGGAATAATTACCGTCGCCAGTGATGCAAACAACCTTCTCAAAATCAACGTATTGACCTGCCTCAAAGGTGGTTAAAGTGAAGAGAGTCATCGTCGTCATTACTCTTTGGTTCTGCTTGATTGATGCAGTATGTCATTCTTGGCCGAAACAACCGTTTTTAATTGATCAATTTCTGCCCGTTGCTCCGCAATCATTTCCCGTTGTTCATCAATCAATGCCTTCAACGCTTTGATGGATTCGACCAGCATCGGGTCAAAGTCACCGTAAGTAGCCGACAAATACCCATCGGAATGTTGTTTGACTGTGGTCGGAAACACCTCTCTCAACTCTTGGGCAATGAAGCCATATTGCAGTTCTTTGCCTTTCTTTTCGTCAATCCAACGGTAATTTGCGCCCTTCAATTGCAGCACTTTTTGGAGTATTTCCTGGCTGTCGAGGTAGGTAATATCTTTCTTCAAACGACGGTCGGAGGGCGAATCCCAATTGCCACCACCTACTGTTTTATAGGCATTGCCCTCTACCTCAAGCCGATAGCTAAGCGTTGGAAGTCGTCCCACACCCAAATTACCTGGCCCCGAAAGGGTCATATTTACCACAGGTGTAGTACCCGCAGCCGTAGTTGTTATGAAATCAATGGCGGCTCCTGTGCTGGTCGGACTCCAATCGGCGGTGGTTCGCATCTCGATACGCGCTTTGGCGTTGGTAAAACCGTTTCCGTCGTAGCCTCGGGTACCAAAGCGGGCCAAAATATGACCATTCAGCGAAGGTCCCGGAATATTTACATTTCCTCCTGCCGATACCCCAAAAAATGCAGGAGCATCACCAAATCGTTTTACGGCAATTCCATCATCGGTCGTTGCCAAAACTTCCAGCGGATAAGTTGGCGCACTGGTATTGATTCCGATATTTCCATTTTCAGCAATGGTCATCCGTTTGAGGGGAATGTCGTTGTTGATTGGCGTGGTATAAAAATTGATTTCGGCCCCATTTTGGGCACTCGCCCAGGTTTCCTTGGCCCTGATTTCCATGCGGGCTCCTTCCTCAAAATAGCTCCCATTGTGGCCAAGGCCCTCAAAACGAGCCAGAATTTGGTCGTTGGTGGTGGCCGAGGGTGCGCTCTCCGTTCCGCCTGCATGGCTTCCATAGATGTGAGAATTATAGGTATTACCAGCCCCATAAGTACGTACGCCCATTCCAGCGTTGCCTGCCACTTCAAAATCAACGAGTGGGTTATCAGTTCCAATTCCTACCCTTCCGTTTTGGTTAATAATCATGCGAGGCAATTGGGTTGTAAAACCGTTTTCGGTCGTTAAGAAAACCAACTGGGTTCCATTTTGGGTAGTGTTCCAGTTTTGGGTGGCCTCAAACCGAATAGCCCCTCTTGATTCTGTAAAGGAGATACCGTTGTGCCCCCCCCCCTTGAAGCGCAAAAATATCGTCGCCCGAAACCACTGCCGTTGGTACCGAAACCGTGCCATTGTGCCGTTTGGAAAAGATATTAGGCGGGTTAGTTCCTTGTAAGATGATATTGTCACTTGCAGCGCTTTGTTTTGCCTCCATCTGGTTGGGCGTAATCAACACACTCTGTGCTACCAAATTAGAGACTAAAAAACTAAAGATTGAAATAAAGAATAGCTTTTGCATGATTTTAAGAGTTGAGGTAAAAGATGGACAGGAGTTTAACGGTTTCAATACCATGTTTAGGCGGCTTATCCAACATAGAATGAAGTCAGCAGGAATTTTCTGTTGGCAAATTTCAGATTTATATCTATATCAAAACATCGTGTAAATAGGGATAATAACCCCAGAGAGGTTTAACTAAAGAGTATATTTGAGTGAATCGAAACCGTTAAGTAAATTTCCCAGTCAATTAGAGCCTCCGATCCATGGTTTGTTTGTAGATGACCCAGTCATTTTCTAATTTTAATAGCGAAAAAGAAGTAAAAAGTGACTTAATGAAGCCGCTATGATTAAGCTCTGCCTAGTAGATGACCACGAATTATTGCTGCGCGGATTAGCCGCCATCATCGAAACTCAGCGTGATTTTGAGGTGATTAAAACCTGTACTTCGGGCCAGGATACCCTTGATTTTTTGTCTACAAAACCTAGTTTAGATATATTAATACTAGATGTCAATTTACCCAATTCAGACCCCGAAGATTTGCTATCGAAAATCCGGGCAACGCATCCAGCATTGCCCGTCATTTATCTCACCATCTTACGCGGCTCACGCGTGTTTCATCGACTCCAAAAACTTGGCTTTCAGGGATACTTATTCAAGGATGCTACCTACGATGAGGTTTTTGAGGCGATTAGAACAGTGGCTTGTGGCGGCACTTACTACGCCAAAAACATTGAGCTTGACTTTTCAAAAGATCAATCTATCCACCAAAATGGATACATCACCAAAAACTCGGGCGTCATTTTGAGCAAACGCGAAAAAGAAATCCTCACCCTCATCTGTCAGGAATACAGCAGCGCCCAAATTGCCGCTAAACTCTTTATCAGCGTAAGTACCGTTGATACGCACCGGCAAAATATTATGATCAAACTAGGGGTAAGCAATACCGTAGGTCTGGTAAAATACGCAATCAATTATAACTTGATTGACAATTAACAACACTACATATTCCACTGATTATGAAACAGTTGTTGTTTTTTCTTTTATTTTTCACGTTTTGTCTAAAGCAAGTCTTTGGGCAAGTTACTGAAGTATCCATCCGAGCAAAAATTGACAAGACACTGACCTTCTACGAATCAAAAAAGGATTCCATCAAACTGATGGCCGAACAAATTCGGGACGATGCCCTGCGCCTAGGATTGAAAAAAGAAGCGCTTTATTACCACCGTTTTATGGGTTTTTACTACGAATACGACGGCAAAATAGACCTCGCCGTAAAGTCGTACCTGACGCTTTTGAAAGAAGCCGAAAAGAATCAATTTTTTGATGAAAAATACCAAGCCATCGGCGACCTTGTCAACGTATACATCAGTACGGAGCAAAATGAAAAAGCTAAACCGCTGTTGTTCAAAGGCGTCCTTGAAGGTCAAAAAGAAAAGGCAAATCCACGACGGCTGTCTACGTATTACACCAACCTCGGCGTGATTTATCGCAAAGAATCCAAGTTTGACAGCGCCTTTTATTACTATACGCAGGCCCTTAAGATCAAAAAAAACATCAAAGATTCGGTTGGCATTGCCAATGTATACATTAATCTGGCCACGCTGCTCATCAAACAGGGAAAATATGCCCAGGCCAAGTTACATTGAAAAAAACATTGCCTTTCACAAGGCCATCCACTCCGACGAAGACTTGTGGTATGACTACGGAAATATGTCAGAGATTTATCTTAAACTAAATCAGCGCAAAGAAGCCGAATGGTACGTAAATGAGTGCCTCAGGATTGCGAAAAAAATCGGTTCTAAAACCAAAGAACACATCTCCATGAATTCCCTCGCCGACCTACACCGGTATTTTGGCGACTACAAGAAAGCCTATGAATACTACGCCATCTACGATAGTCTGGGAAAAGAACTGATTAACGCCGAGACCAATAAGTCCATTGCGCAACTGAGAGAGCAGTACGAATCTGAGAAAAAAGAGCAGGAAAACCGGCTCCTCAATCAGCAACTAAAACAAGAACAACAACAACGGCTCATCTTCGGCATCAGCTTTTTGGGGTTGTTGCTGTTTTCGGGCATGATTGGGTATTTTTTGGTCAAAAATCGACAAAAGAACAAAATGTTGAACGAAAAAAATGAGCTTATTGAGCGTCAGAATACCCGATTGTCGGACCTAAACCGCGAAAAAAATCAACTCATCAGCATTGTATCGCACGATTTGAGTACGCCGTTTTTGGTAATAAATACGTGGAACTCCATCTTAAAAATGAACGTAGATGCCGCCAATACCAAAGCTTTGGAGGCAGTCCAAATCATCGAAAAAAGCGTCAAACAGGGCATGAACTTGATACAAGGCGTACTAAACGTTGAAAAAGCAGAAACCAACCAACACACGCTCAGTCTCGAAACTTTTGATTTGCAAACCTTAACGCAAGAGGTGCTCAACGAGTTTGAGGAAGCAGCCCGCGCCAAAAATATTCAACTGCTTTTTGACCCCGCCCCTCAGCCTTTGCATCTGCTTTCTGACCCGCACTTAGTGCAGCGGGTGCTTGAAAACCTCATCTCCAACGCCATCAAATATTCCAATCCAAACGGCCTTGTGTGGGTCAATGCTGAAAAAAAAGACGATACCATGATCCTGCGCGTCAAAGATGAGGGAATTGGCATTGAAAGCCAGCACCTCCCTCATTTATTCGAGAAATACAATACGGCCTCAGCTGCCACCGCTGGCAAGTCTTCTACGGGCTTGAGACTAAGCATTGTAAAACGAATTTTGGACGAAATCGGCGGTATCATTCTGTGCAAAAGCGAACCCGGAAAGGGAACAGAATTTACGGTTCGGTTGACGGTGTAAATAAAAAAACTGCCACAACAAAATCAAGTTTAAATAACAATTCACTTAACATTCATTCTTATGAAAACCCTAAAAGTCTTCCTCTTCTCTCTATTTTTGATAGGACCTAGTTCACTCATGGTAATCGCACAAAATAATCCCAAAGGTGGTACGATAACCGTCCTTGTCAAATACAAAACACAGCCATCTAAAGAAGACATGGCTTTGAAGGCATTGCAGGAGTTAATCGCAAAAGTGAAGAAAGAGCCCCATTATGTAAGCATTGTTCTGCACGTTGACCCCAACGATAAAAGCAATCTTTTACTCTATGAACAATGGGCCGATGAAGTCTATTACAAAGGAGCGCACATGAAAACCGCCCATCTGTTACAATTCATCAATGATTCGAGGCAATTTTTGGCAGGCCCACCCGACATTTCATTTTGGAAAGCTCAAAACTAAGGTAGACTGAACTAAGTAACCGTACAATATTATTCACGCAAAGCCGCAGTGGCGCAAAGATTTTAAATAAATGATTTTCAAATCTTTAGCGTCTGTGCGACTTTGCGTGAAATTTAAAACAAATATGGTATATCACTTACCTAATGCTGTTTAGATAAAAGTCAATAATGAGATAGAATGTCACTCAAAAATTATCCCTAAATTGCACAATACATACTCAACCCCTTATTCTCCGCACAAATGATACAGTATTTTACGCTGCCAGGCTACGGCAACTCCCCTGCCCAGCATTGGCAAACTCATTTTGAACAACAATTGAGCAATTGCCGACGAATAAACCAGAAAAGATGGACGGGTGTAACCTGCGAAGACTGGACCAGCGAAATTGAAAAAACGCTGAAAGACCTCGACACATCTGAGACCATCTTAATCACGCACAGCCTCGGAGGCATTGCATTGGCGCATTGGGCGGCCAAACATCCAAAAAAAATCAAAGGCGCCATGATTGTAGCTCCTCCCGATATCGACAACCCCTACATGGATTTGTCGTTGCAGAGTTTTGCGCCCATTCCGCTTATCCCCCTCCCTTTTCCGTCGGTAGTAGTCGCAAGTACCAACGACCTCTGGACCTCCATGGAGCGTTACAAGTTCTTTGCCGAATCATGGGGCAGTAAATTAGTTTCCATCGGCGACGCGGGCCACATCAACGTCTATTCAGGTTATGGACGATGGGACGAGGGATTAGAAATCCTCAAAACCCTTCATTGATAAGCTCTAGGTTTGGTTGGTGAAAAAACACCAAGATGGGCACACAAACTTTGCAAGAGGTGGCTAGAAAAGATTCAATACTTCCCTTTACAAAACAAACCTAAATCCTTTGGGCAACGGCTTTAAATTTGAACTAACCTTTGCCACTTGTCATCGTATGTATTTGACTGGGGAAACCTATGAACAACCGCAATAATATTCCAGAAACCGACGCTCGATTGAGAAAAGAGTTGATGGCTTATCTCTCTAAATTCCAAACCCTTACTTCCGAAGAAGTCGAGGCGATTGCCGCCAATATGAAAGTAAAACTGCATAAAAAAGGCAGCATTTTGGTTAAAGAAGGAGACATCTGCAACGAGTGTTATTTTGTCTTGAAAGGCTGTTTAAGGCAGTTTAGGTTGGTGAACGGCATCGAAAAAACCACCCAATTTTACACGGAAGAGCAGGCCGCAGTTTTTTTTACGAGCTACACCACCCAAGCTAAGTCCGAAAGTTATTTGTCGTGCGTAGAAGACTCCATCCTGATCATCGGCGAACCCGCGAAAGAAACGCAGATGTATCAAAAATTTCCGAAACTGATTGAAATTACCCGCCGTATGATGGAGCAAGATTTTGGCAAAACACAGGATGCACTGGCGTATTTTATGGCATCTTCGCCCGAAGAACGCTACTTAAATTTATTGGAAAATCGGCCTGATTTATTGCAACGGATACCGCAACACCAACTCGCTAGCTACATTGGGGTTACGCCCGAATCGTTGAGCCGAATCCGAAAGCGAATCCAAAAAATAAAATAACGTTAGCTTCCACTCCCTCCTTTCCACACCAGCCAGCCCGCGAGTCCCAGTTCTCCAAGTGCCATTGGCATACTCAAAACGGCATCTACTGTGGCTTTGTAATGCTCATAATTTGGCAAAAGAAGCTGCGCCACATTGGCAAAAAAGTAACAAACCGACGCCACAAGCATCAAGATTCCAAGAGTTTTAGAAATAAAACCAGACTTGAGCATCAAATAACCCACTAAAAACAGATGCCCGCCAAAAACAATTAATCCCAACGACCACATAGCCAGAAAAGCCCTAAAACTGGTCATTGTCAAAGACGCACTCTGCGACGGCCCCGTTACTTCTGGTAAAATACCCACAAGATTCAACAGGGCAATTCCCAACAATGCTGCATAGACCAGACGCAACCACGCCGAAAGCAACGACAACGATTCATGGACCTGCTTAAAGAAAAGATAAAGTGCCCAAGCCACCACCACGTCCAGTATCAGAATCATAACAAATGAAAACAGCACCCATCGAAACAGGGCTGGTGATTCATGCAGGTTTCTCGCCGTGGCGGGGCCATCGTTTGCTACGTATATATTTTCAAATCCGTACCCGTAGGCAAATCCTGCAATGAGGGCCATTGCAATCAGTGAGAAGCCCGCAACTAAGGCCATCGTTGGGGTGGTTTGTTGCATTTTGGTGTCCATTTCTTTGCTTTTTTGTAAATGATGACCCAAAATTACCGACCGAAAACACTCCATCCATTGACTTTGGGTAAGAAATGAAATCGGACATGATGGGGTATTTATTGTTAGAATGGGTCGGCCATCGCACAAGCCATAATAGCCTGACAAAAAATTTCAACAACTTAACCTACTTTTACAACAACCCAAAGGAATCCCTTTTTTTGAGAACATCATTTAACGTTAGTTTTACAACCAAACTAACACTACCTATAATGAAATGATCTTTTGTATGCTTTACCCTGCTTTCAGCCTCACAGGACTCAATTTCAATCATCTAACCAAATCGACTATGAATTTCAAAAAAACACCCGTCAACAAATTGGCACTCGCAGTTTTCATTTCAATGAGTTTGGCTAGCTGCAACAGCGACGATACCGACACCACGACGCCTGTTTCTACCGAAGTGCCCGCCGTTTACAAAAAAATTTACGGAGCCACGAGCATCACCAGCGACGGCACCTACATCACCATCAAAACTAAAAACTTACCCGACCATACAAGCCCCTATTATGCCGCCGGAAATGCATTGTATGAGGCTTACAGCGGTAAAACCTTCAGCGGAGTAAATTTTGCCAAGAACCCGAATACCATTGCCGAATATAACGCTACCATTAAAATTCCGCTCAACCCCAAAGTAAACGCGGCTCACGCAGCCACACCCTTGGGGCCCATCGGGATTGCACTCAATGGTGTGGCGCTGTTTAATCAGTATGCTGGCCCCAACAACCAAGCATTAACGGGCGAAATTGCGAGTTTTGATAAATACTATGGACACCCCCAAAATACTGGCGTGTACCATTATCACGTTGAACCGTTGTATTTGACCACCGTCAAATCTACAAAATCGGGCCTAATGGGCTTTTTATTGGATGGCTTTCCAGTGTACGGGCCACAAGAAGAAAATGGCACAACCGTGACCAGCAGTATGCTAGATGCCTATCACGGACATACGCACCCCACGGCCGATTATCCAAACGGTATCTACCACTATCATTTTACCGCCGACGCACCTTACCTGAACGGAAGCGGTTTTTATGGAACGCCCGGAACGATAACGCAATAAATGAAATCGTACAAAACAGTTTTCTGGTTTCTTCTGGCCTGCTCGTGTTGCAAGCCCGAAGAAACCGTCCCTAATACCTATCTTCTCCGGTCGTCGGCTAATATCTCGGTAAAAAATGACATTGTTTTTGTGGATAATCAAGCCTACAGTGGTTTTTTGGTGGAACTCTCTCCCACCCAAGACACACTTGCCTTGGAAGGTTATTACAAAGGCAAGCTGAGTGGACTGTACAAAAGGTGGTATCCAAACAAGCAATTACGGGAAGAAAGAAATTACCTGAACGGACAAAAACACGGCAAACAGGTCTCTTATTGGGAAAACGGCACCAAACGATTTGAATTTATGGCCGTAAACGATGCCTATGAGGGCGAATTGAAGGAATGGAGCCAAAACGGGAAGTTATATCATTTGGGTACTTATGTAAATGGACAAGAGGAAGGGCCTCAAAAAATGTGGTATGATAATGGAAAGATACGCGCCAATTATGTCATCATTAAAGGGAAAAGATACGGGTTATTGGGCACCAAAAACTGTAAAAATGTATCAGATAGCATTTTTGTTGTTAAGTAGTATGCTCCTGCTCGGCTGTACAGAAAATGGCTCGGATACTACGGCATTACCCTATTACAATGACCCCGATTTTACGCCCCTTTTTATTAATAACGAAGCAGAGATAAAAGAAAAAATCCCGCATAGTATCGACGATTTTTCTTTTTTAAATCAGGACAGTATCCTCATTTCAGAGAAAAACATCGAAGGAAAAATCCACATTGCCAATTTCATCTTTACGGTATGTCCAAGTATTTGCCCTACCATGACCAAAAACTTGAAGATAGTGAGTGATAGCCTACAAAATGATAACAACATTGCCTTCTTATCTTATTCGGTCACACCATGGATAGATACTCCGTCTGTTTTGAGAAAATTTAAAGATAAAAACAAGATAAAAAACCCGAATTGGCACTTTCTGACAGGCAGCAAAACGGCTATTTATCACTTGGCCCGAAAATCCTACTTTGCCGAAGAAGACATTGGATTCAGTAAAGACAGTACGGAGTTTCTTCATACTGAGCACTTTATTTTGGTAGATAAAAACAAAAGAATCAGAGGCATCTACAACGGAACCCTGAGCCTCGAAATGCAAAAACTATTGGAAGATATAAAAACGCTGAAAGGAGAATAAAGTGAGCAGAACTACAAGTCGTGTACTAAAAAAAATCGGCATTGCTGTCTTGGTAGCCCTATTGTTTAAAGTGTTATTCTTTAGATTGTCTGATGTTTTAGAACCCGACTTATTCATCATCCCCTTCATCGTTTTGATACTATGGGAAGGCAATACTTATATTGACAGGCAATTAGAAAAAAGATACAGTTGGTTAGGTAATACGAAACAAAGAATAGTCAGTCAATTTGTCGTTAGCCTTGTTTTTACGGCTATTTCCCTGTTTTTATTAATGAACTTCCTGCATTTTATTAAATTCGGCAAAATACATTTGTTCAACAGAGCCATCAGGCAAATGTTTGTTCCAGCCATAATTATCACTTTTTTAGGCTTGGTGAGCTATATTTCAAGCCAATTTTTTAGGGCTTGGAACCAAAGTCTGGTAGAAATTGAAAAATATAAAACTGCCAACGCAACCGCCCAACTCGAAAACCTAAAAAACCAACTTAATCCGCACTTTTTGTTCAATAATCTCAGCGTATTGAGTTCATTGGTGTATCAAAACCAAGACAAAGCAGTTGATTTTATTAACGAATTGTCGAAAGTGTATCGGTATGTTTTGGACAGCAAAAATGCCGAGTTGGTCAATCTACAAGAAGAGTTAGATTTTCTAGAACATTACATGTATTTGTTGAAAATACGCTTTGGGAGCAGCATTACGTTTATTCTCAACATCTCAGCCCCTGCCAAAAGCTTATATTTGCCACCTATGTGTCTGCAAATGTTGGTCGAAAACACCATTCAACACAACGAAACCTCGCAGGCCAATCCGTTGGAGGTAAGGATTTTCACCGAAAAAAATCGGTTATTGATCACAAATCCGATTCAGCCTCGAAGCGATAAAGCCAAAAGCTCACAGACAGGACTAAAAAATATGCAAGTACGGTATCAGTTTTTTAGTGACGACAAAATAGAAATCATCCGTACGGAGAAAACATTTACCGTAATTTTGCCTTTAATTTTAAAGCCATGAACGTTGTAATTGTAGAAGACGAAAAGCTTTCGGCCGAGCATTTGCATTTGTTGCTGTTGAAGATAGACCCCGCAGTTCAGGTCATCCAATATTTGGATTCTGTGACCGCTACCGTAAAAGCATTTGAGAGCGGCTTGCAGGCAGATTTGCTTTTTCTGGACATTCACTTGGCAGATGGCAACAGTTTCGAGATCTTTTCCCACATTCAGCCCGAAATTCCCATTATTTTCACAACTGCCTACGACAATTATGCTATTCAAGCTTTTAAGCAAAATAGCATTGATTATTTGTTAAAGCCCATTTCTTTGAAAGAGTTAACGTTTGCCGTTGAAAAATTTAAGAAGCACACACAATCTGGCAATAAGCCCTTGCTTGAAACCATCACCCTTGCCTATCAACAATTCCACAATCAATACAAAACTCGTTTTTTGGTCAAATCTGGGCAAAATATTACCACAATTCAAGCCGATGAGATTCATCATTTTGAAACCCAGGACAGCATTTCTTTTTTAGTAACCAACGCAGGAGGTCGTTACATTATTGATTATACGTTGGACCAACTGGAAAAAATCCTGCTACCCAAAGATTTCTTTCGTATAAACCGAAAAGTAATCCTGCATATTCAGGCCATTGAAAAGGCAAGTACCTATTTTAATGGTCGGCTGTCTATTTCTGCCAAATTGCTAGAAGGCGACGCCAACATCGTGAGCCGGGAGCGGGTAGCTGACTTCAAAATTTGGCTGGATTCGTAATGCAAGTCATCGAAATAGCGAAGTTTATTAATTTGCCCGCCGTTAGGGGTGTAGTTTTTTTGGTGAAATAACACCAACAAAGGCACAGTGATATAACAATTCATTTAGTTTTCTCACCCTACCCGATACCCCAAACTCTGCTTGATAACTTTCAGAGAAAAGGTACTGTTGAGCGTACCGATGTTTTCGATTTTGGAGAGTTTATTGCGCACAAAACCGTGGTATTCGTCCAGACTTCCCATATTGATTTTCAACAAAAAATCCACCTGTCCTGCCATGTGGTAGCATTCCTGCACCTCTTCCAACTTCTGAATTTCTTTTTCAAAATTTTCGATAAATGCCTTATCGTGGTAGCGCATCGACACCTGACAAAAAATTGTAATGGGCTGGCCAAGCAGTTCTTTGTCCAGAATCGCCACGTATTGTTTGATAAAACCGAGGTTTTCCAACCGCTTAATGCGCTCATACACGGGCGACAACGTAAGGCCGAGTGTAGCGGCCAATTCTTTCGTGGTGAGCTTGGCGTCGGCCTGTAAAAGGCGTAGCAGTTTCTTGTCGATATCGTCCAGTTGTTCCATGCCGAAAATTTTTCTTTCTATCCTATCTCCTTTTAATACAATTCAACAAAAATAACTTCATTTTGAATACTAAACCACAATATTAACTGATTTTAGGGCACCATTTTACAAATTCTAACGGCCTAACTACTTTTGTACCGCGAATTACACTTCATCAATATTCCAAAAATCAGTTACTCAACACCCATTGAACCATGAAGAACGAAACGATTTTAGTCATTGGGGCCAACGGGCAAATCGGCACGGCACTTTTACCGCGCCTCCAAACGACGTATGGATTCGGTAATGTCATCGCTACCGATATTCGCCAAACGGGACACGAGGAAGCCATCTTTGAAGTTTTGGATGCCACCAACGTAACGGCGCTAGCCGACCTCGTTCAGCGGCACCAGGTTACCCAAATTTATCATTTAGCGGCCGTGCTTTCGGCCAAAGGCGAAGCAGACCCATTGTGGGCGTGGAACCTCAACATGCAGACTTTACTCAACGTTTTAGAAATAGGCCGAACGTTTAATCTAAACAAGGTTTTTGTGCCGAGTTCGATTGCCGCCTTCGGCGAACATGCCCCCAAAGAAGAAACACCGCAGTCTTCAGTCTTGGACCCCGCCACCGTTTATGGCATTAGCAAAGTAGCCGCCGAAAATTGGTCGGTGTATTACCACAAGCGCTACAAACTGGATGTCCGCTCATTGCGTTATCCGGGCGTTATTAGCTACCAGTCAATGCCCGGTGGCGGTACCACCGACTACGCCGTGGCCATTTACCACGAAGCCGTTCAGGGCCATGATTTCGAATGTTTTTTGGCCGCCGACACCCGTTTGCCCATGATTTATATGGACGACGCCCTCCGCGCCACGCTGGAATTGATGGAAGCCCCCGCCAATAACATCAGCATTCGCACTTCCTATAATTTAGCGGGTATGAGCTTTACACCCGCCGAATTGACGGCCTCCATCCAGCAGCATTTCCCTGATTTTAAGGTAACTTATGCCCCCGATTTTCGGCAGGCCATCGCAGATTCATGGCCCAAAAGCATTGATGATTCGGTCGCACGGCAAGATTGGGGCTGGAAACCCGCGTTTGATTTACCCAAAATGACGCACGAAATGATTACCCATCTCAACGAATTGTATCACGTAACTGCCTAAAGCCATGTACGGAAGCATCAAAGAAGACCTTCAAAAAGAATTGGCCGCCATCAAAGAAGCGGGCCTTTATAAAACCGAACGCATCATCGTCACCCCTCAATCTTCCGTGATTGCCGTGCAGGACGGACGCGAAGTACTAAATTTTTGTGCCAATAATTACTTGGGGCTTTCTTCGCACCCAGAGGTGATTAAGGCCGCCCACGAGGCGCTCGATACCCACGGTTTCGGGATGTCGTCGGTGCGGTTTATTTGCGGTACACAAGACATTCACAAAGAACTCGAACGCCAAACGGCAGCGTTTGTCGGGGCCGAAGACTGCATTTTGTACGCGGCGGCATTCGACGCCAACGGCGGAGTTTTTGAACCCCTCTTGGGCGAAGAAGACGCCATCATTTCCGACGAACTCAACCACGCCTCCATCATCGACGGTATACGTTTATGCAAAGCCAAACGTTTTCGGTACAAACACAACGACATGGTCGATTTGGAAACGCAACTTCAAGCCGCTACCTCCTGCCGACGGGTATTAATTGTCACCGATGGTGTATTTTCGATGGACGGCACCATTGCGCAATTGGATAAAATCTGCGATTTGGCCGACCAATACGGTGCAATGGTCATGGTGGACGAATGCCACGCCAGCGGTTTTATGGGCAAAACGGGCCGTGGTACGCCCGAGCATAAAAACGTATTGGGCCGCATTGACATCATCACGGGCACGTACGGAAAGGCCCTAGGCGGTGCGTCGGGTGGGTTTACGGCGGCGCGGAAAGAGATTGTGGAATTGCTACGCCAACGTTCGCGACCGTATTTGTTTTCCAACACTTTAGCTCCTTCTATCGTGGGCGCTTCGCTCAAAGTGTTGGAGTTGCTGCGGGCCTCAACTGCACTACGCGACAAGCTCGAAGCCAATACCCGCTACTTCCGCGAGGCCATGACCGCCGTTGGGTTTGAT
>JAIXPV010000703.1 GCA_027486105.1 Runella sp.
TTGCTGGAACACTATAATACATATAAAGGTCAGCCAATTGGCTTTCCACTAAAAAATGATTACTGATAAGATAGGCTAATCCTATATTTGGCATTAAACTATACGAATTCATGTAGCCAGATTGACTATCCAAAACAGCGCTCTTGTGAGTATTTACCGCTCTACTATAATTTACTCTAACTCCTACATAGGGGGTAAGACGTGTAGTAGTTAGGTATTTTGTCAGGAAGAAACTACCATTATAATTGCTCGTTGAGTTTTTCGTATATTGGGCCGTATTGTTAGTGTTAGAAGGCACCTTTGTATTATTTATAGAATAGCCTAAGCTTGCTCCTACGATCATTCTGTCTCTTACGAATTTTCCTGCCTGAACATTGATATTAGCGCCATTGCTATTCACGTTATTTTGTGAAATATGCTGAGCATTGGCTCTCGCCTTATTGGCAGTAACTCCAAAAGTTGTGCCTACTATCCAACGGCTTTTTTGTAAAGTAGAAAACTCTTTTGATTCAACCTCAAAGGAGGTGGGTTTCAGCCAATAGTAAAGCCCAGTGGACAATCCACCAATCCCCATTGGAAACGAACTTGAACTAGCTGATAATTGTATCGCTAAACGTTTACTTAGGAAATACATAGCGCCGGCTTCAAAGGCAGGAGCAACAGAAAAATTATTATTTTTTTGAATATAATTTGTCGAATTGGATGGGTTGCTTACCTTCTTGGCCTTCGTAAAATTTCCACTTACACTAACACCTCCACCTACAAAACCTCGCCAACGTTCTTTCCCAAAATAATAAAGACCCATTGTCTTAAACGAGAGCGCAATAACAGGCATATTAACTTTTGTTGATTGAAATCCAAATTCGCTTTTTACAAAGTTAAAGTTAAAAGACTCGGAGACATCTGTCCGCCAGGCAATATTATCTTTAATAAATTTCCCATAAGAAACTCCCGCTGAGATAGTCGAAGAACCAGCTCGGTTACTTTTTGTGTCATTAAGACGGGTAATTGAATACCCCGTCGAAATATTCCCGGAAACAAAAGAATTGCCTTTTTCGGTTTGGGCAAAAGCCGCAGTGGCAAGCAACAGAAGGCTTAATGTAAAGCTGTGTTTCATGGCGTAATGAGATTAGAGTGGATAAATTCACTCTAACAACGCCCGTTTGAACAAATTATTGACTCCTAAACGTCTAAAAAAATATTAAAAAAGCACAAGAATACACCTTGTGCTTTTTAACATTTGAGCGTGAGAAAGTTACGCCAAAATAGGCTTTACAACTTCTCCATGTACATCGGTCAGGCGATAGCGTCGGCCTTGCGACTTGAAGGTAAGCTGCTCGTGGTCAATTCCCAACAAATGCATGACCGTAGCCTGAAAATCATGAACGTGGACTGGGTCACGCACAATATTATAACTAAAATCGTCGGTTTCTCCGTGGATATAGCCCTTTTTCACCCCTGCTCCCGCCATCCAAATGGTAAAGCAACGCGGGTGGTGGTCGCGGCCGTAGTTTTCTTTGGTGAGTTTCCCCTGTGAATAGGAGCCTCGACCAAATTCTCCGCCCCAAATAATGAGGGTATCATCTAATAAACCGCGCTGTTTCAAGTCCATCACCAACGCCGCCGAAGGTTGGTCGACCGATTTGGCCATGGTTTTAATGTCGTTAGGAAGGTTGCCGTGTTGGTCCCAGCCCTGATGATAAAGCTGAATAAACTTTACGCCTTTCTCTGCCAATTTTCTGGCTAATAAACAGTTTGCGGCAAATGTCCCCGCTTTTTTTGCTTCGGGACCATACATATCAAAAATATAGGCAGGTTCTTTGGAGATGTCCATCGTTTCGGGCACGGCCGTTTGCATCCGATAGGCCATTTCGTACTGCGCCATGCGGCTGTTGATTTCGGGGTCAAGAATCTGTTTGTATTGTTCCTGATGCATTTTCGCCAAATAATCCAACATCCGTCGGCGGCTCATGCGGTCGATACCTGCAGGATTGTTCAGGTAAAAGACTGGGTCGGGCCCTGAGCGAAACACGACGCCCTGATGCACGGAAGGCAGAAAACCGTTTGACCATAATTTGGCGTACAGCGGCTGGTCGCCGCCGCGCCCTTTAGACAGCAATACCACAAACGAAGGCAGATTTTGATTGTCTGATCCCAACCCATAACTCACCCAAGAACCAAAAGAAGGCCTTCCGCCCTGCTGACTGCCCGTCTGAAAAAATGTAATGGCGGGGTCGTGGTTGATGGCCTCGGTATGCATCGAGCGGATAAACGTGGCCTCATCAGTGACTTTAGAAATGTAAGGCAACAACTCACTAACCCACATTTTGCTTTGGCCGTGTTGGGCAAATTTATAGTACGATGCCGCCAGCGGAAAGCTGCTTTGCCCCGCTGTCATTCCCGTAAGGCGTTGACCCTTCCGCACCGATTCGGGCAAATCTTGTCCCCACATTTGTTCCAGTTTAGGCTTATAATCAAATAGTTCCAATTGCGAAGGCGCCCCGCTTTGATGCAAGTAAATGACGCGCTTTACCTTGGGGGGAAAATGGGGTTTTCCCAAAGCTCCGCCAGGACCAGTCGCGGCCTGTGCTTGATTTGTTCCCAACAACGACGAAAACGCCGCTGCGCCTAAGCCCATGCTTGTACGCGACAGAAAATTCCGACGACTGAGTTGGTCGTGGGTTAATTGTTCGATTTCTTCCAGTGCGTTCATAAATGCCTCCTCCCAACCCTCCTCCAAGATGGAGGAGGGCTTTTTTATCTTTCTTTCTACGAAAGCGTTTTATATTCCATTATTTTTTGTAAAACTTCATCTATATCATTAAAAACATCATCATTTGAAAATCTCAGCACTTTCAAACCATATTCCATGATTAGTTTTTCTCGATAATCATCATATTGCGCCACATCTCTTAAATGATGAATGCTTCCATCTAGTTCAATGACTAATTTCAATTCATGGCAATAAAAATCGGCAATGAATTGGTGAATACAATGTTGTCTTCTAAACTTTAAACCATTTAACTTTCTTCCTCTCAATTGCTCCCAAAGTACTTTTTCTGCCTCCGTTGATGTTTTTCTTAATTGTGCAGCATTTTGAAAAGTGCCCGCCTTAGCCTCATGAAAGAATGGATACTCTTGAGGGCGTTTAGGTATAGGTTTATCCTTGTCCATAATCATTTTGCTTTGAGCCTCCACCTAAATCCTCCTCCAAAATGAACGAAGACTTTTTTCCCTTCTCCAAAATGGAGAAGGGGTTAGGGGATGAGGCACTACCGCTTTATCACAAACTCATCAAAATTCATTATGGTGCTTGCCACAATAGTCATAGCGGCCAATTCATTTTTATTCAATAACTTATCCACAGGATATTCCCCAACACCCAACAATTCAGCAGCGCGTTTGGGGTTCTTCACAAAGTCTTGGTATTCTTCTTGATACAACTGCGTCAGGGCTTCCAGCTCATTTGCCCGCGGCGGACGGGACGAGAGGGCCATAAAAATACGATTGATAGCTTTTACATTATCATCAGACCCTCCGTTTAACAGTAAACTTCGCTGCGCTAATACTCTCGCGGCTTCTACAAACTGTGGGTCGTTGAGGGTTACGAGTGCTTGCAACGGCGTACTCGTTTTTTGTCGCTTGACACTGCAAAAATGCCGCTCAGAAGCATCAAAATTGAGCATCATCGGTGGCGGCGAGCTGCGCTTCCAAATGGTATACATACTCCGACGATAGAGTGTATCGCCATGATCTTGAACGTATTGTACTGCATTGCGTGTAGCTAATGCCTCCCAAATACCATCGGGTTGGTAAGGGTGCACACTTGGGCCGCCGATGTGAGGACTCAATAAGCCGCTCGACGCCAAAGCGGCATCCCGCACTTGCTCAGCCGAAATACGATAGCTTGGCCCCCGGGCATATAATAAATTATTGGGGTCTAATTCCAATAATTCAGGCTTTGTTACCGACGACTGCCGATACGTGGCCGACATAACAATCTCCTTTTGCAGCAGTTTATAATTCCATCCTTGCGACGGACCGCCGTGCGACGGGCCGCCTTCTCTGAACTTCACAGCCAA
>JAIXPV010000067.1 GCA_027486105.1 Runella sp.
GCTATAGCGATGCCGTTACGGGAGCCAAACAAATCCAGTTTTTAGGCTTGGGTGGCCAGTACGTCCAGACCAACGTCGAAAACGTCCCTACCATTCGTGGGTTAGCCTCTACGTTTGGAATGAGTTATATTCCCGGCACTTGGATTCAGTCTATTGATGTGGCCAAAGGGGCAGGCTCGGTGGTCAATGGCTACGAAAGCATGACAGGCGCCATCAATGTAGAGCTCGTAAAGCCAGATGCGCGCGAAAAACTGTATTTCAACGCCTACGTCAATCATTTAGGGCGCGGTGAAGTAAACCTCAACCTCAACCGAAAGTTATCCGACAAATGGGCCACGGGCTTTCTTACCCACGCCAGTACGCTACAAAATCGTGTCGACAACAACGGCGACGGCTTTCTGGATTTGCCACTTTATACCCAATTCAATGGTATCAACCGCTGGCAATACAAAAGCGATAAAATGATGGCGCAATTTGGGGTCAAAGCGCTCTACGAAGACCGCTTGGGCGGGCAAACAGGATTCCGCCCCGACGAACATCGAGGAACGGCCAAATTTTATGGTTTCGGAAATAAGACCAATCGCATTGAGCTTTTTTCTAAAACCGCCAAATTGTACCAAGACAAACCCTACAAAGGCTTAGGACTGGTATTGAATGCCTCACTGCATAACACCGACTCTTACTTTGGGTTTGTGAATTATGACGGTCGGCAACGGACTCTTTATGGAAACCTGATTTATCAGTCCATCATTAATAATACCAATCACCAGTTCAAAACGGGCATTAATTACCTGCTGGATGATTACCGCGAAACCTATAAAGACAGCCTCATGACGCGCACGGAATCGGTTCCGGGAGCATTTTTCGAATACACCTACAACCACTTGGATAAATTTACGCTCGTTGCTGGTTTGCGGGCCGATTATCACAATTTGTTTGGTGCTTTTGCCACGCCACGCCTTCATCTGCGTTGGCAGCCTTGGGAAAACACTACCTTACGGGTATCGGGTGGACGCGGTCAACGCACTCCAAATGCTTTTGCCGAATACTATGGATATTTAGTAAGCGGACGGACGGTTCGTTTTTGGGGACAAACTATTCAGCCCGAAGTGACTTGGAACTACGGCCTCAGCCTGACCCAAACCTTCCATTGGTTTGATAAACACTGGGATTTGGTGCTTGACTATTACCGAACCGACTTTCAAAATCAACTCATTGTCGACACCGACCATGCCACCCCTTTGGCTTCACACCTGTATTTTTACAATTTGAAAGGCAAATCTTTCTCCAATAGCTTTCAGATTGAGCTCAATACGCTATTATCCAAACGTACAGAGGTAAAATTGGCATACCGTTTGTTTGACGTATGGCAAACCATGGGACAGCCTTTCGGAAATTCTGTATTACAACAACGCATGATGGTACCCCGCGACCGGATATTGTTCAACATTGGGTACAATCTTCCGTACGACAAATGGAAATTGGATTTGACCGTGCAGTGGAATGGTCAAGCGCGCATTACCGATCCGATGCAGTCATTGCAGGCAACCATTGACCGCAAGCCTATGCCGATTTTGTATTCACAATCGTTTATGAATATAAATGCGCAGGCATCACGGGCATTCAAAAAGTTTGAAGTTTATCTGGGAGGAGAAAATTTGGCCAATTTCAAACAGCCCAACCCCATTATTCACGCAGAAGACCCCTTCAATAAATATTTTGATGCAGGTCAAACTTGGGGGCCCGTGGTTGGCCGCATGATTTACGCTGGCATCAGGGTAAAAATCAAGGATTAAGAACATTTTTAACTATAATTTACACATAAATCAATTAAGCAATGAAACAGTTAACATTCGTATTCGCGTTAGTTTTGACAATCGTTTTTGGCGCAGTAGCCAACAAACCTGATAAAGATAAAGAGGTAAAAATCAAGACTTCAGCCGTTTGTGAAATGTGCAAAGAGCGCATTGAAAAAAACTTAACCCTTAGTAAGGGCATTACGGAGGCGGTACTAAATCTGGAAGATAAAGTAGTAACTGTCAAATACAACCCTAAAAAAACCGACGAAGCGCAAATCCGTAAAGTGATAACCGAAACAGGTTACGACGCCGATAATTTGGTATGCAGCAAAACTGCCCACGACAAATTGCCAGAGTGTTGCCAAAAAACAAGCGAAGCACACTCGCACTAAACCTGAAAAAGCCCTTTCAAAAAAATGAAAGGGCTTTTTGATGTATATTCAATTCAAAACTATTGCGCTTTTACAGAATCCACCTTAGTAATTTGCCAATTTGTATCAAAAAAGCCCGCTTGTTTTACCCCTTTGGTGCCTTCTTTTAGCATATCAGCTCCGAAGATAAAGTAGTCAGGAAAACCGCTTCCTCCCGTAAAATATTGGTTTGACTCGGTAGCTAACATACCCACCAAACCTGAACCCGCCACAACCGCCACCGAAGCAACGGGGCTGTCGGGACGCGGATAGGTAAAGTAAGCCGCCAAGTCATCGCCCGCGATTTGCTCCTCTCCTATTTTGATATTTCCTCGCTGGATTTGAATCGGACTTTGGCTCAACAAAGCAGACCAAGCGCCATTTGTAGTGGCATTTCCAAACAAAACCACACCACGGTCAGGATAAGCAGCGGGAGTAAACTCACGGTCAGGGATGACATCAACGGCCCCGTTGCCGCGATAATACCAAGTTTCAGCGTCGTAGCGGGCTTTGTTGTACGCCCATTCGTTTTCCTCTTTGGTCCCAGTTGTTCCATACACAAACACCATCCGATGGTTAAATGCGGCCTTAAATGTACCGTTGCGATGCGAGCCTCTTTGGGTCAGCGCTGGTTTTTCGGCTGCTTCCCACTTTTCCTTTTTTATAAAATACAGTGGTTTCTCATCCAAAACGCAGGCGGTGCATACTACCGTTTCGTCCACTGTTACTTTGAAGGTCTGACCTTTGGCAAACGCCCCTGGCATTATCATTACGGTACGGGCATTGTCGGTAGTAAGCATGATACTTTTGTCGTTCACATTTCTTTTGGCTTGAATCCGGCTGTAATTGAGCGGAGTTTCCTGTTGTTCAATGCCCGCCCATAAATAATAGGCCGAAATGGCTGGATTGGCCGTCGTAAAATCAATAATATCTTTTTCTTCGGCGTTTTTGCTGCGATGCCACTTAAAAAAGTCAAACAACGCGGGCCAATCTACACTGTGGTCGCCGTACCAATGCGAGCCATTAGGGTATTCATAATACGAAAAATCATTGTGAAAAGCCCCCAATACTTTGCGCATGGTACGCGCATATTCAACCGAAACGGTACGGTCGGCATCTCCATGCAACACATAAATACCGCTGGCTTTATAATTTGAGGCCAAAGCCATTACGTTGCTTGGATTACTGGCCCGAAGCAGCATCTTTTCCATTGGGTTGGTACTGTTTTCAGGAATCTTTCCATCGGCAGAGCCGTAGCCCATCAGCGTCGGATACCCCGCGCACGGGGCCACGCCCGCCCATTTTCCTGGATACGTTGCCCCTAAATACCAAGACCCATGCCCACCCATCGAGTGGCCTGTCAGGTAGATTTTTTGGGGATGCGGTTTAAATTTCTTTTGCGCAACCTCCAACACTTCCAAAGCGTCAATTCTTCCCCAGTCCTCCCAATTAAATCCCCTTGGCCGGCGATTGGTGGGAGCAACCAAGGTTCCCCAATCTTTTGGTTTATAGGCTCTTGCCTGCCCGATTGCCTCTACGCCCGCACCGTGTACCGACAAAAACAGCGCAGCGGTGTCCGTTTGTCCACCTTTTTGGGGCGCCACCCCGAAATACTGAACGCTTCCATCAATGTCACTGATAAACGTATTGCTATAATGTTCATGAGCTGCAACCGCCTGCAATTTAATGGTACTTTGGTCAACGGTTTTGCCATTTTGTAGCAGGGTAAGTTCACAGGCAACGTCACCTTTTTGCAGCACCGCACTCGCATCCATTCTGAAACCAACTTTCCTGGAATTCATTGCCGAAACCACGGGAACCTCAGAAATCATTTCTTTTCCCTGAATCACAGCCCGAATTTTCAAATTTGTCAATGGTTTTTCGGTCAAATTAAACAGTACAATTCCTCCCAGAAGTTGTCCATTATTTTCTGAAAGCACCACATTAGGCAAAGTTATATCTGGAGTACTTAACTGAATATTTTTTTCAGAGAAAATCAACTCCGCCGAAACCCCCTGAAAGCGTCCGCCCATCCCCACTCGTACCAAAACTTCATTCAGTCCTTTCTTGAGTTTAACGGGACTATACATATACCCGTAGCGATTAGCATCACCTCCTCTAGGAGCACCATTGAAATACAGTCCAGCGTGACCTGCCACGTGCAACAACGCCACGGTTTCTTTGGGCGAGGTGTAGGTCAGGTATAAATATCCATTCGTCAAAGCATTATGCCGAAACCGCTGCGAGGTGTCGGGGGCGATACGTTGCCATTTCTGCTCTTTTCCTTGGGCATCGGTCAAAAAGACCTTCCCCTCTGCAGGGGTTTGGAAAGTTTTGCGAATCAATTGATAGGTTAATTGGTCAGTATATATGGCTTCTCTTCCGTATTGGTGGCAAGGCCCAACCACAAGTCCCTCCTTGAAGGGCACTACGGTTTGCGCAAAACCAAAATGAACAATAAGTAGACCGCCAAAAATCAGTAAAAAAAGAGCTTTTTTCATGCGAGTGGATAATTTTTAATATTTTTTAAAATAGAAACAAATATAATTTTTTTGCTGACAACAAGAACAGCAAATAAGATATCAAACAACAATAAAAATTAATATGTAGGATATGTAAATAATTAACCGTACTTTTACAACCTAATACTTTAAAGAAAAGATAATGCAAGAAGGCGTAGTAAAATTTTTCAATGATACCAAAGGATTTGGTTTTATAACTCCATCAAATGGAAGCCAAGACATTTTTGTCCACGTTACAGGTCTTACAGAAGACATTCGTGAAAATGACAACGTGTCTTTTGATGTCGAAAATGGTAAAAAAGGCTTAAATGCAGTTAACGTAAAAGTTATCTAATTTTATTCATAAAAATCATTCTGTAAGAAAGCCGCTTCCTTCATTTGGAGCGGCTTTCTTTTTTGATGATTCCCCACACAATCAACCACTGAGCCGCACTATAAGTCGTCATGACAAAAAGCGTTGAACCCTCAAACTGATGTAAGAACTTATTAACTGCAATTCCCGAGTCAGACGCAATAAATAATATCGCCCCCCCTAAAACCCAAGCGTAGCTTGCTGAATTCACAGAGCCTTTTCGAAGGGCTGCCGCTGCCCCCATCATACAAAGGCAAATTGAATAAGCCACCACGGGAATCCATAACCCCTGTTTATCAACGGATTGAGTTAGCGGAGAATGTAAAATCACCAAAAAAAACAGCGCGTAAAGTGCAAACGGTAACGTCAACCACCACCAAGTTGAACGTAGCTGCGCTTTTCCTGTTGAGGTGAATGTCTTGCTAAAAGCAACGATGTAAAAAATCTGCATGACCA
>JAIXPV010000083.1 GCA_027486105.1 Runella sp.
GTGATGCTTACAACTGGACCCAGACGGACCGTGCGGCCCAAGAGTTGACGTATGAGTTGCCCCGTCGTCGTCGCTCACGCGTCGGAATGTATATCGAAGGCTTTTTGATTATGGGTTGCGCATTGGTAGCGGGAATTATGCAGTTACCTTCCGAAAGTTTGAAGTCGAGCCTCAACCCTTTTGACCTCGTACCTGCCGTGAAAGGTTGGTTTACGACTGATACAAAATCTAACACTGTTAAGAATAAGCCTGCCGTACCTCAAGAGGTAGTAGCTTTACCCGTTGAAAATGAGGATGTAACGCCTAACGAATCGGTTCCTGACGTAGCAGTTACACCCATCGAAGCAAAAGAAGCTGCCGTCGTTAAAAAAGAAGTAGTAGTGAAATCTACTACCGAAGTACCCCCATCAATCTCTTATAAATCGGACGAAAAAGCTAACTTTTTGGTGATTGCAGGCGGATTTTCAAACATTGAAAATGCTCGTAAACTTGAAAAAAAGTTGCAGCGAAACGGATACGAAAACGCTCACATTCTTAACCCTGAACCCACCGATGGTAAATTAATCATCGTGGCAGCGATTGGGTGTGAGAATTCCAAAAAAGCAAAATTACAATTAGCGCGGGTAAGTTTCCTATCGGGAGCCAATGCCTACGTTTTTCGTCAATAATAAATATTTTATTTAAACTAGGAAAAAGGGGCATTTAGCCCCTTTTTTTTTGTCACTATACAAATTCCATTTATTTTGCGTTAATTAGACGAAATCAATCAAAGAATTACCAATGCTAGTGACCAGCCCCCAAGATCGCGAACACCAAATGGTCGCCTTTGCCGGCTCAACAATCGTAACGTCGGTGCTGTTAGTGACTTTATTTTTTGTGAAATTATACCAAACTATTCCTAAAGTAGAAACCATTGAATACGTAGAAGTAAACTTTGGAACGGATGCGGCGGGATACGGCAAAGTTCAAACGTATAACAAAGCCAGTGATTCACCAAGGGCGGAAGATGTCAAAAAATCGGATGATACTCCCAAAGTGAAGGCAACGCCTACGCCCAAAGTTACACCTCCACCCATAACAAAAGTAGAAACCCCCAAACCTGTCAAGACCGCTACCGTGAAACCTCCCGTAACGAGTAAGGTAGAAAGTCCAGTGGAAGTCAAGGAAGACACTAAACCCGTTAAAACCGAATCAAAAGCAACGACACCTGCGCCTGTTACGCCTGCAAAACCCGCCCCCGAACCTAAAAAAGTGGATGAAAATGCATTGTTTAAAAAGTCATCTGGGAGTGGAAAAGGCAGTAATGGAACCACAGGGACCGCTTCGGGAACAGGAGGGAATAATAACGGAGATAAACCTGGAACCGTAGGAGATCAAGGAAACCCCAACGGAAAAATTGACGCCAAAAGTTTGTACGGTAAGCCAGGTGGGTCGGCAACGGGATTGGCTCTGAACGTTTCAGGCTGGGGGATGGGTGCTCGCCCGCAGGTGAAGGATGATTCCGATGAATCTGGTCGTATTGTTTTTGAAATAACGGTTGACGATACAGGTGACATTGTAAACGTACGGGTGAAAGAATCGACGGTGAGCCAATCAATCGTAGACTTATACAAGCGTGCGGTAAGCCGAATGAAACTAGTGCCTAAATCGGAAAACGTTCCAGCGACCTCCAAAGGTACGATTACGTTTAACATCAAATCTCGATAAGATTTCGTACAATAATTTAAAACATTGTACAAAGCGTCAGGAAGTTAATTCTTGACGCTTTATTTTTTCCTTTATTTCACTTAAATTTGGACATGAACTATTCGGAAACAATTGCGTATTTATACGAGAAATTACCCGTTTTTCACCGCGTAGGAGCCGCTGCGCTAAAACCTGGCTTAGGAAATATTACTGCACTCTGCGAGGCGTTAGGAAGCCCACAAACACGTTTTAAAAGCATTCACGTTGGCGGTACCAATGGCAAAGGAAGTACCTCTCATTTGTTGGCTGCCATACTTCAATCTGCTGGGTATAACGTAGGCCTGCATACATCACCGCATTTAAAATCCTATACCGAACGTTTTAAGATAAATGGCCAGCCGTGCGAGGAAAGGGTAGTGGTTGAGTTTGTCGAAAAGCATAAGAAACTTATCGAAAGGGTTGAGCCATCTTTTTTTGAAATCAGTGTCGCCTTAGCATTTGATTATTTTGCCCAGCAGCACGTGGATATTGCTATCATTGAGGTAGGTTTGGGGGGACGTTTGGATTCCACAAACATCATTTCACCGCTTTTGTCCGTCATTACCAATATAAGTTTTGACCATACAGACTTGTTAGGAGATACTCTTGAAAAGATTGCATTTGAAAAAGCGGGAATAATAAAGGCCCATACCCCCGTAGTCATTTCGGAAACCCAGCCCGAAACTACCCCCGTTTTTATTCAAAAAGCTGAGGAAGTAAACGCACCGATTTATTTTGCCGATCAACAGTACCATGTCCAGTCCCTTTTTATTGAAAAAAGTAAACGGGTCGCTACCATTGAAAGTAAAAAAGACAGTTTGCAGTTGGTAAATACAATTGCGCTTGATTTGGTTGGGAACTATCAGCTTAAAAATGTGGCGGGGGTATGGCAAAGTGTTGAATTATTAAAACAGCGAGGATTTAATATTCCAATAGATGCGATAAAATCAGGGATGGGGCATTGTACGACCCTTACTTCATTTAAAGGGCGATGGCAAGTATTGAACGAATCGCCAATGATTGTTGCCGATGTTGCCCACAATTATGGAGGATTGAGTGAAAGCATAAACCAGATAAAAAGTTATGATTTCGACCAACTCCACTTTATTTTAGGATTTGTCAAAGACAAGGACGTCAAAGGGGTTCTGGGGCTCTTCCCTGTCAATGCTCATTTCTACCTCTGCAGCTTTGACTCCCCAAGGGCGTTGAAGTCAGATGCTTTAGTCTATATAGCAGATGAAGTTGGCTTAAAAGGTAGTGTATATAGAAATGTAAATGAGGCAATAAGTGTAGCACGACAAAAAGCCTCCTCGAGTGATTTTATTTACATTGGGGGCAGTACTTTTGTCGTTTCTGAACTGTCTGAGATTTGAATATTCTGTACCTAATTACTGTCTAATCAAAATTATTAAAACCTTGAGTCGTAAGAAACTGATTAAATTTGCAAGTAATGCACTGGCAGACAATGTATTAGAGGTTGGTAAACCCTTGTATGAAACTATCAAAGGAAAGTGGCAAGAATGCTATTTTTTGAACCAAAACCCCATAGTTCTAGAACTCGCTTGTGGAAAAGGGGAGTATTCAGTGGGTTTAGCGCAAGTATACCCTAATTTAAATTTTATTGGCATCGATGTAAAAGGGGATAGGCTGGCGGCGGGCAGTCATCAAGCCACTCAGCTTGGTCTGACCAACGTGGCTTTTCTTCGGGCAAACATTGAGTTTCTTCAAAACTTTTTTGAAGAAGGGGAAGTCTCTGAAATATGGATTACATTTCCTGACCCTTTCAACCTTAAAAAACGAATTCGGCGTCGGTTAACTCACCCTCATTTTTTGGAAAAATACCGTGCGGTGATGCAGAAAGAAGGTTTGTTGCATTTAAAAACCGATAATAGGGAGTTGTTTGAATTTACCTTGGAAGAGCTTTCTCAGTTTGGGGTGAAGGATTTAGAAGCCACTTTTGATCTTTATAAATCCGATATGCATAATGAACACCATGGAATTAAGACATGTTTCGAGCAAATTTTTACCGCAAAAGGGTTTCCTGTTCACTACTTAAGAGGCCGATTTTTATAATTAAGTATTATAAATGAACAAATATTCAAAAGTGAATAAATATTCATTTTTTCTATTAACCAATTAATTATCAGGAACTTATTGAAAATTAATTGAAATATTGACTAGGGGGGAGTAAATGAAAAAGGCACTTAACAAGTGCCTTTTTCATTTTAATATAGTAATCAGTTAACCTATTTTGAAATTAACTGTGCAAAGTATTTAACAGTACGTACGAGTTGGCTTACATAGCTCATTTCGTTATCGTACCAACTGACAGTTTTGACTAATTGTTTATCTCCAACATTGATTACTTTCGTTTGTGTGGCGTCGAACAAACTTCCGAATGAAGTTCCGATGATGTCACTACTCACGATTTCGTCTTCGTTATAACCGAAGCTTTCATTACTTGCTGCTTTCATGGTAGCATTAACTTCTTCTGTCGTTACTTTTTTATTTAAAATAACAGTTAATTCCGTTAAACTACCAGTGATAACAGGGATACGCTGAGCTCCTCCGTCCAATTTTCCTTTTAGTTCGGGTAATACTAATCCGATAGCTTTAGCGGCACCAGTACTATTAGGAACTATGTTTGATGCAGCAGCTCTTGCACGTCTTAAATCACCTTTAGCGTGAGGTGCATCAAGTGTATTTTGATCGTTTGTATAGGCGTGTACAGTTGTCATGCTTCCAATTTCGATACCAAAAGCGTCGTTAAGAGCTTTTGCCATTGGTGCAAGACAGTTAGTAGTACAACTTGCGCAACTGATGATGGTTTCACTACCATCTAGGATGCTATGGTTTACGTTAAAAACAACTGTTTTAAGGTCGCCAGTTGCCGGAGCGCTAATAACTACTCTTTTTGCCCCTGCGGTGATGTGAGCAGCAGCTTTATCTTTATCGGTAAAAAATCCCGTACATTCAAGTACAACATCTACTTCATGAGCTCCCCAAGGAATTTCAGCAGGGTTTTTTTGTGCATAGATTCTTACTTCATCACCATTTACAATAATACTGTTATCGGTTGAGGTTACTTCTTCGTTAAATCTTCCTTGCGCGGTGTCGTATTTTAGAAGATGAGCCAGTACTGAAGGGCTTGTCAAATCGTTGATAGCTACTACATCAATGTCAGGCATATTATAAATTTGGCGATAAGCAAGTCTACCAATTCGTCCGAATCCATTGATGGCTACTTTTACTTTTGTCATGGGTATTTCTGGTGGTTTAATGGAACATCATTAATTCAATCGCAAAGATACTATATATTTTTTATTTATAGCAGGCATACATTTGCATTGTTATTTAGTATGCGTATGTAAATTGCTTAGTAATCGCTTTTTATTTTTAGTATAATTTACTGAATAAGTAGGGTATTTTAGCAAATAATTTCGCATTATGCTAAATTTTGGAGCTTTCATTTAGTATGTATACTAAAATAAAACTAAATTTTACTTGAATTTGCTAAATATATACTATAGCATTATTACTAAATAATAAAAACTACCTTAGGAAGATATAAATACAATAAATCCATTAAACAATACATGATTTACCAATAAATTAGTAATATTACGTAGAAAACGACTATAATTCAGAAACGCGTAAAATAGAGTAGGGGACACAGAACATCAATTGAATAACATACAATAGAATAAATCCATCAAAACATTAGAAATAAAAACAAAATATTATACAAACTAATTATAATACATTTTTATAAGTCAGAAAATTACCATAATTATTAAGCTTTAAAATCCTTATAATCAAATTATTAAATCAATATAAATCAAGTCTTACTTTAATTACAAATGAACGAAAAAGTACAAATAGAAGCAGCTTGGGATAATAGAGAGCTCACCAAAGACCCACAAATAATCCAAGCTATTGAAAATGTAATAGACGCATTAAATGAGGGTAGAATCAGGGTTGCCGAACCAACAGACGAAGGTTGGATTGTCAACGACTGGATTAAAAAAGCTATTCTACTTTATTTCCCTATCCGACAAATGGAGCTAAAAGAAATAGGTATTTTTGAGTACCATGATAAAATGAAACTAAAAACTGGCTACAGAGCGTCTGGCGTCCGAGTTGTACCACCAGCTGTAGCAAGGCACGGGGCGTACTTAGCAAAAGGGGTCATACTAATGCCTTCCTATGTTAACATAGGTGCCTACGTAGATGAAGGTACTATGGTCGATACCTGGGCTACCGTAGGAAGCTGCGCCCAAATAGGAAAACATGTTCACCTAAGCGGAGGAGTTGGAATAGGAGGGGTTCTTGAACCTCCACAGGCAGCACCAGTAATCATTGAAGATGGCGCTTTTGTTGGTTCACGCTGCATTGTAGTTGAAGGAGCTCATGTAGGTAAACGAGCCGTCTTAGGAGCAGGCGTTACGATAACGGGGAGTTCGAAAATCCTGGACGTGACAGGAGAGGAGGTCATCGAATATAAAGGTTATGTACCCAATGATTGCGTAGTCATTCCAGGAAGTTATCCTAAATCATTCCCAGCAGGGACATTTCACGTACCATGCGCTCTTATTATTGGCAAAAGGAAACCCAGTACCGACCTGAAAACCTCACTTAATGAGGCGCTACGAGAGAATAACGTAGCAGTTTAAGATACATTAAATAAAACGAAAAAGCCACTTCAATCGAGTGGCTTTTTTACGTGCTTCATTTACCCCATAAAATTACTGTCTTATCGGAAAAACCCGACTTAAGCAAACCACAAATCTTCGATCAAATCGGCTTACATTCTTCACAATCATTCTCACTATCTAATCAAATATTGTGCTTCTCTGTTTGACTTACACAAATGTAACAAAAACATTTTGTAAACTCCAAATAAAAATGTAATTATTTACAAATAATTACATTTTTCAACTTGTCGATATTATAAAAGTCCAAAAACGCTAATTATGTGAATTATATAGCTAATTATCAATAGAATAGAACGTTTACGTGCGTTTACATTTTATACACATTTGTAAACAAAATATATTTTACATACATAAACAATAACACAACTGTAAACATTAAAAAAAATATATTAGTAAACTTTTGTTACTAATGTAAACATAAGTAACTTTGCGTAATCAATTTATAATGTTTACAACATGGCAACATTTTCAGATTTTACAGACATCCGCTACCTAAAAAACAATAAGATTCGGGTTATTCTACATCAAAATAATATGAATGCCTCTCAATTTGCGGATGCCATTAAAGTACAGCGTTCAACCATTTCCCACATTTTGGCTTATCGTAATCGGCCAAGTCATGATATTTTGGAAAAAATTGTGGCTTGGAACGAAAAGTACAACTTGGATTGGTTTCGCACCCAGTCGGCGGAGGAGGCCCAAATAATCACGCAATTAATTGAAAATCAAGGATATGGAGGCGCAAAGGTAAGCAACGTAACAACCCCTGAATTGCGCGAAAAAAATCACACGCACAAGGTATCAGGTTCATCCGATTCTCGTACGGTTCCCAACAAGCCTGAAGTAAGCACTAACAATCATTCTCAGGAACTTTTAAAGCCTCGCCGTGCTGTACTCATAACAATTGTTTATGACGATGGAAGCTCACAAGTAATCCCCGTAGATCCAAATTCTAAATTCAACCAGTTTTTAGGGCAATAAAATGGGGCGAATGTGAAGGGTAAAGAGCGCACTTTATTTTTCACATTAGACTAGATGTAGCTCCGAAACGGGAACCTACAAAGTACAGGCATATGGATTATTGCAACGAGATTATTGTCGAGATTCTTTTTTTAAATTTTCGATATCTGTCATTAAATTTTATATCTATATCTTTAATAAATTAAGTATATTAGTTAAATGCATATATATCTTATGGATTTTGTAGATTTTTATTTTTTGCTCAAAAAATTCTAGCGAAGCACGGAGAAGGAGAGGCCTTATGTGTTTTACTTTTTCCGTATGCTATACAAAAGAAACACTAAAGCGTGAAACGTTTTTACTAATACAAACACTTGGTTACTAACACAATAACGTTTAATGTTTCACATAATTTTCACACTGTTTCACGTGAATTTATAAACATCTGGTAATCAGCTCTTTAAAAAATAACTCAGTAAAAGAGTAGTATTACCATGAAATACGATTGGAGGTATGCAACTGGCGCGCCTGAAGAGATTTCAGTAATTGAGGGTATTTATAATTCAATTTGTAAAATGACTGAGATTCTATCTGAATAATTTCCGATAAAATACCGAGTGTATTGGTCGGAATTAATACTTCATGACGGGCAAGGGGA
>JAIXPV010000022.1 GCA_027486105.1 Runella sp.
AGAATACCTTCCTGATTTTCAATTGCAGGACGAATTTGCCACACGAACCATTGCGGCCCGAGATTTAGTCTCTCATCGCACTGGTCTCGCCCGCCACGACCTCACGTGGCTTTATGCCAATCTGGGACGTCAAAGTTTATACCAAAACCTGAAATATCTGCCGCTTTCAAAGCCCCTGTATGCCCAGTATCAATACAACAATTTAATGTTTATGACCGCAGGCGTGTTGGTTGAACGCCTATCAGGGAAAAGTTGGGAACACTTTTTACGAGAAAAAATCTTACAACCGCTCGGTATGAACCAAACGGTGCTTACCTATCCAGAACTGTTTCAGAAAGAGGACTATGCACTTTCGTACCGCGACTCCAACGGCCAATGGACAGAACAGGGGTTTGGCAGCAACGTAGATGCTATCGGCCCAGGGGGGTCTATCAAATCCAATGCCGTTGAAATGGCCAATTGGCTTATCATGCAACTCAATAAAGGGAAATTTGGCGATAAACAAATCGTTTCGGCGGCTAATCTAAAAGAGAATCATACCCCACAAATTATCGTATCGCCTGCCGAGGCAACGTTTAGCGAGTTGGGTTATGCCTCTTATGGAATGGGATGGAGCATCAACACCTACCGCGGGCACCTCCGACTGGCCCACAATGGCTCGATTGAAGGGTACCGTTCACAAATGGCGTTTTTTCCCAATGACAATATCGGCGTCGTGATTCTCACCAATACAGGAGCCGTAGATTATTATTTTGTCAATGCCGTATGCAATTATTTCTCCGACAAATGGCTCAATTTACCCGTCATCGACTGGACTCCCCGCCTCAAAACCGCCCAAGCCGAGGCAAAAGCAAAGTTGGAAAAGGCAAAACTAGACAACGCCTCAAAACGTAAAAATGACACTACGCCCTCCCACGTACCAGAGTCTTACGCTGGAACCTTTGAGCATCCCGCCTACGGCACCTTTGTGCTAGAGCCCAAAACCGACGGTACTTACGTAGGTGCTTTTCATGGACTTCCTTTCACGCTCACCCATTATCACTATGATATATTTGAAGGCACTGGTATCTTTGACCAAACGAAATTTGATTTTAAAATAGGTGCCACGGGCGAAATCGAACGGGTGACTCTCCACTTAGCGAATGCAGGTGAAATTGATTTTCAAAAAGTGATTAAATAAAACAGATTTTCAAAATCTTTGAATTTAAAGCGTTGATATACTTATATCACCGTTTATCCAAATTTCGTAGAGGGAGCAAATTTAGTTTTGTAACCTTGACATCGAAAATCCGAAACAGCGATGAAAAAATGGTTACTCGCCTTTGCGCTGGGTGTTAGCGTATTAGTCCACGTCCAAGCTCAACAAAAATATACCCTCCAACAGTGCATTACGATTGCATTGGAAAATAACCTGCAATTGCGGCAGTTGATGCTGCAAGTTCAGACGAATCAAAATGTATTTGAACAGTCAAAATGGCAGCGTTATCCTACCCTCAACTTCAGCGGAAGCCAAGGTTTACAGTCAGGACGTAACATCGACCCGTTTACCAACCAGTTTGTGGAACAAACGGTTAATTTCTCCAACTTCTCGGTCAATACGGGCGTCAATTTGTTTAATGGTTATCAGCAAAAAAACATCATTAAACAAAACCAAACCAACGTTCTGGCCACCCAGAAAGATGTCGAGTCGAACCGCAATACCTTGATTTTGAATATTGCTTCGAGCTATATTGCTGTCTTAAACAATCAAGAACAACTCGAATTTGCCCGTCGCCAGGCCGAAACCACCCGCCTGCAATTAGACCGCACGGATAGATTGGTCAAGGCGGGGTCTTTGTCGCAAATCAACCTATATGATATTCAATCGCAGTTAGCCAACGACGAACTGTCGATCGTTAATGCACAAAACAATATCGAATTGTCGAAATTGACGTTGAAACAACTCCTCAATCTGCCCGCAAGTGAAGTATTTGAAATAACCCCTATCGCACTGCCGGCGCCATCTACAACAACCCCATACGATGCTACCCTAGAACAAGTCTACAACGCGGCTATCAAGTATTTACCCGATTTGGACGCGGCTAACTTGCGCATCGAAAGCGCCAAAACGGGCATTGAAATTGCCAAAGGGGCAAAACTTCCCTCCATCACCTTGGGCGGAGGGCTTAGCTCTTCGTTTTCCAGCGCGGCCCCCAAACAACGTTTTGTAGGTGACGGCGGCGCTTCCAGAGTCGTGGATGTTCCTTCTACCACTCGCTACGTATCTTATGGCGGTTTTACAGTCCCCGTCACTGAAAAAGTGACCGTTCCGAGCGGTTCGATTCAGGACTTCGGATACTTTGACCAACTGAATTTTAACCGAAACGCTTCCCTTTCTCTTTCGTTGCGCATGCCTATTTTCAACGGTTATCAGGTCAAATACCGCATTGCCAACGCCATGATTCAGCAAAAAAACCTTGAATACCAATCCCAAATCATCCAGAACCAAATTCGTCAAACGGTAGAACAAGCATATTATAGTATGGTAAACGCCGCCAAGCGCTACGAAGCCACTTCCCGACAAATTGAGTCGCTAGAGTTGTCGTTTAAAGCCGCCGAGCTGCGTTTTAACGCAGGCGCTATCAACGCCACGGAATACAACATCGCCAAAAATAACTTAGACCGCTCACGGGCCAGTTTGATTCAAGCCAAATACGAGTATCTCTTCAGAACCAAAATTCTGGATTTCTACCAAAGTAAACCTATCTCTTTAGAATAAAAACAGGATTCCTTCCTTATTCACATTTTAACCAGGAAAAGCAGGAATAAAAAATGCTTTTCTCACTCATACACTAAATTACACTTTACAATAAAATTAATCATGGCTAAGAAATCTTCTTCTCGTTTATGGTGGATACTCGGAGGCGTTGTGGTAGTATTGGGAGCGGGGTTGCTAATCGCTAAGCAACAAGGTTGGATTGGCAAAGTCAAACCGACCGAAGTAGAATTTGCCAAAGTAAAAAAAATTGACATTATCGAACGCGTGAGCGCTTCGGGCCGGGTGCAGCCAGAGGTAGAAGTTAAAATCAGCCCAGATGTACCTGGTGAAATCATCGGTCTCTACGTAGAAGAAGGCGACTCGGTGGTAAAAGGGCAGTTGCTCGCCAAAATTAGACCCGACAACTACGACGCGTTGTTGGCCCGAGCGCAAGCGGCAGTCAATTCTAGCAAAGCAGAAGTAGAACGCTCTAAAGCTTCATTGGCTCAATCCAGCGCGCAATTGATTCGGGCCAAAGCCGATTATGAGCGTAACAAAAAACTACAAGCCGATAAAATCGTCTCGGATGCCGACCTTGAAAGAAGTGAGGCTGATTATGGCGTAGCATTGCAAAACGTCGAAGCAGCGAAAGCGGCCATTTCGGCTGCCAAATTCAACGTTCAAAGCTCTGAAGCCGCCTTGCGAGATGCGGCCGAGAACCTCCGCAAAACAACCATTTATGCCCCACAAAGCGGAACGATTTCTAAACTGAACGTCGAACTTGGAGACCGTGTGGTAGGTACGTCACAAATGGCAGGTACGGAAATGATGCGTATCGCCAACCTCAACAACATGGACGTGCGAGTGGATGTAAACGAAAACGATATTGTAAGGGTTCATCTCGGCGACACCGTCGACATTGAAGTTGACTCTTATGCCGAGCGAAAATTTATGGGGATAGTGACCGAAATTGCCAATACCGCCAATGGAATGGCTACAACTTCGGCCAGCTCAGGCTCAACCGATGCCGTAACCGAGTTTGAAGTAAAAATCAAAATCCTGAACTCGTCATACCGAGATTTGATGGTAAACCGCTCCAAAAAATCGTACCCTTTCAAACCTGGTATGACCGCCGCCGTCGAAATCATCACCGATCGTAAAGCGGGTGTACTTTCGGTTCCGATTGCCGCCGTTACCACCAGAGGCAAAGAGGACGAAGAGAAAAAAGAAGGCCCCGACGCACCTCCTGCCCCTGCCGAGCCTGAACAAAAGAACAAAAAAGAGGAAAAACTCAAAGAACTTGTTTTTGTGAATGATAAAGGCAAGGCAGTGACCAGAGAAGTGACCACGGGCATCAGTGATTTTGAAAACATCGAAATCTTAGCGGGCCTAAAAGAAGGAGAAGAAATCATTTCAGGGCCATTTATAGAAGTATCCAAACGCCTCAAAAACGGCACGCTGGTTATCAAAAAAGTAAAAAAGAAAGAGACAAAAGAAGAAGATAAGGCTGTAAACTAAGCCTAAACGATTCATTTTGGATCAGTATTTTAACGGATTAAACCGTTAAGGTACTGATTCTTTCTTTTTAAGGGAAAGTCGTTAAATTTGTCGTTTGACCTTTATTGCACCCATGAAGCGATTCGTTTGCTTTTTTCTGATCAGTTTTGTTGGTTTTACTTCATCCTTTGCTCAAAATGAATTTGAAGTAGGTATTGAAGTCAAAGATAAATACACCAAGCGCATTCTAATACCCATCATCTCGGTTGTAGCCCCAAACAGCCCCACGGAGCTTGCTGGACAGATGAATTATGATCGATACATCATAAGTATAAAACCCGACATAAACTACCTAATAGTGGTGGCTTTTCAAGAATACAAGACCTACCGCCAAACCCATACATTTACTAAAAGCAATGCCAATGATAAAACACTCCTGACAATAGAATTGGAACCGCTCGTGCCCCCAAAAAATGCGGTACCTGTACCTCCTAAAGCACAGGAATCGCCCAAACCTAGCCCACCTGTTCCAGCTGCGGTTGTCGTTTCTACCCCTCCCAAACAAGAGCTCAGGTTTCAGGCAGTCGATGCCCTAACAGGCAAGCCAATTGCGGCGGAGTTTCTGGTCACCAACGACCTAAAAGAAAGCTATTCGGGTATGAGCAGTAATACCAATACCACATTTTCAGCGAGGGTATCTCTCCAACCCCGCCCATATACCCTCAGCGTAAACGCAAACAGCTATCGAAGCCACACTTCTCAAATCCTTGTTTCAGCGCCTTTGCCTGAAAATCAACCCGTCCAAATCATTAAATTATTCAAGGGAGACATTGTCTTGAGCATCAAAGTCTTGGAAGAGCAAACTGGAAAACCCATTCCTGCCACGCTCCGGATTGTGAATGAGAGCGATAACCGTGAAATATTTAACCAAAAAAATTCTTTCAACAGACAAATCCCCATTTCACTTAACCCTAACGGAAGTTACAGAATAGAAGCCGAAGCAAAAGGCTACATGCCGTTTCGAAAAGAACTAGAAAAAGCCGTAGAAACACTAAGTGAAACAACGCCATTAACCATACGGCTGTCGAAAATCGGTGATATTTTTCTAAACCTTTCGGCCGTAAATGCCTCTAGTGGCCAACGAGTTGCGGCCACTTTTAAGATTACCGCCTCCCTGACGGGACAAGTAACCCTGCTAAAGAGTGCATTGCCTGTCAAACATAAAATTGTAGAACCCGATATTTACCAAATCGAAACCATCTCGCCTGGTTTCGCCCCTTTAAAAGGACAAATTGATGCCGAAGAGATTGGCGTTGGGCAAGTGTTTAATTACGAGGCCAAAC
>JAIXPV010000146.1 GCA_027486105.1 Runella sp.
GGGCAGGTAAGTTGCCCGTAAATTTTTAAGCGACCATTGCCACCAAAGCAGATTTCGCCTGCGCAAATCAACGCTGCAAGCATTCTCAATCGTCCAAAAGCATTATAACCCAACTCTGTGTGTTTTATCATCGTGCGTCATGAAAAATGATTCCAACATTGTAGCGTTGTCCAGCCAATACTTCACTGACACCGTGCCGCATGGCCGTTCGGTAATACCCTTTTGTACCTAAAACAGGTCGAAAATTAGTAGTAAAAACCAGCATTTGACCCATAGTCGGACGGAGTACAATTGCCTTAGACTGCATCCGAGGGCGCTGTTCGGTCATGACAAATTCTCCGCCTTTGTAGTCTTTTTCGGAGTCAGTTAGAAATAAAACTGCTTGAAAAGGAAAATACACCTCTCCGTATAGGTCCTGATGCAAGGTATTAAAGTCTGCTTTCTTATATTTAAGAATCAGGGGCGTGGGTCGATGTTGCCCCTTTTGGTGACATAATTCTAAAAACCTACTGAGTGTTTCGGGATAATATACAGGAATGCCCAATTTACGCATCCAATCGTTGGCAACGGGAGCTAAGTACGGATATAATCCATTGCGAAGTTGTTCGATAACGGCGGGTAGCGGGTAAGAAAAGTACTTATATTCCCCAAGGCCGAAATTATACCGTTTCATATCAATTACGCTACGATACGCGTCGGGGTGCTCATACATTTCGATTAAGGCATAACATATTTCGGGAGACAACACGTCAGAAAAAAGAGCGAAGCCCTTTTGATTCAGCGAATCAATGGCTTCGCTCCAATGGAGGCTAGAAATAGGGACTATCGGCTGCATCATTTATCGGTTCTTTTTTCAACAAAAGAACGTCAAAGCCGACAGCCCAACAATCCGTTTTTTGCGGTATGTGTGTGTGTATATGTGTATATCAGGGACACCCGCTGATTTGGGCCCGAAACACCGCCCCTTGGCTCGTGTTGAAGCCTGGATGCAGTTCAATAAACCGTTTGGCATCGTAAAGCACATTTGACGTACTTCCCACGCTCGCCGTCGACACTAACATTCCCTCTTGTTGGGTACTTGCCCCTGCGGCCGCAGGCCCATTTAGCACCCGCTTGGTTTCCACAAAAATATCATCTACGCCCAATTCGTCGCGCGCTCCACTCATGCCGCTTTGCCGATAATAACGCCACAGCAATTGAATGTAAGGTTGGTTGGCCAAAACATTGGGCAATGTTACGTCAAACACTGTACTATCGCCATCTGCACTGCCTCGGTTATATTCAACTACTTGATTATTTGTGTTTAATACGTCGGTAAAACTCCCCTGATCTCCAATACGATATTGCAACCGAATGGCATATTGACGAAGGTTAATTTTAACGGTACGACCTATCCAGCGAACTCGCACTTCATCTTTGCCTACTGTGCTCAATATCAATAACGCCCCTCCTAACTTAGTGGCAGGATAGCCAACGTTTTCCCCTCCAGTGTTTATAAAGGAAAAGCCGTTTGCCCCCAATCCATTAATTCGGGTACTACCCGATAAATTAAATGCCCCACTCGTATAGCCAGCAATCAATGAACTTACCCCAGGGTCGGAATCGGCCATATAAACAAATTTCATATTGGCTGGGCTGGTGCCTGAAGTAGAGGTTGAAGCCCATTCGGTAAAACGATATCCACAGGGGTCCAGCGGCACAACCTCAAAAACGGCCGTATACACAACACCCGGTGTCACGGTCAAAACAGAATCCGTACTGGTTGTTGAATTGTAAGACCAATGTTTAAATTTATAACCTGTTTTTCCGTAAGCCCGCAGCTGAACGGGGATTCCGTTGTAATACCTTCCCGTCCAAGGGTAAGGCGCAGAACTTACGCCGGGAGTGGTTGATAAAATGTCAATGGTGTTTACCCTCACATAACCGTGGTCAGGATTAGACACATTGACCGTGAGGTCGTACTGACCACTGATGCCGAATTTCCCCTGAATCTGCCCTCGTTGGTTGTTGGGGCGCTCTTGAATAAACAGAATACAGTCGTTGATTTTAGTTAACCACTCTGTGCTACTAGCTAGTGTTTTCCAGCGGTCGAGGTGCGCGGGGATTTCGGCGCTGATGCCGTCGCGCTTGGCATTGACGAGCTGCGTAAGGTGGGCAGGCAGGAAAGCCGTATTCATCAAATCGGCAAAACGATTGATGAACGCATGCTTAAACGTTTCGTTCAGCAATAATTTACCCAACAAAAACCCCGGACTACCAACAGTCCCAATGGTTGAGGCAATCGAAAGTCGGTTTTGGGTAGGCTCCGTCATGGCATGGTCGGTATCGTAGAGGCTCCACCGCCACCGTCCGTCATGACCAAAGGCCGCGTTGGGATTGTAGGGAGTTCTCAAACGCCAAAGTTTAATGTTGTTGGGACCCCAATCCCAGTTGTTATAGTAAATTTCCGCAATCTCATAATCTATAAAACTCTCGACATCCATTTGAGTCTTAATGTAGTTGTAATGCGTGGCATTGGCGATATTGTTTACGTTGATATAATTGAGCATGGCATCGTAGTGCTGCGTGTCACCTTCGTCTACCTCCGTCCCTATCACGTCCAAATTGTCGGCATCTACGCCATATTTTTGGGCATAATAATGCTTGTCCTGCCGTTGGCGAAAATTGTGAATGCCCCAATATTCGCCGTTCAAAAACAGAATCGAAGGCCTGTACGCTTGAATGTCCATTTTCAGGTGCGCTACCGACTGATGGATGAAAGCATCCTTAAATAACGTTCCTGCATAATCGTTCCCAGAATTTCGCAAGATAAACGTTTTGTACTCCGAATAGGGTAAATCAGGGAATATCGGGGTCTCGATGGTTTTATACTGATCTGTACCGTAAATTCTCAGTGACTTAAACCGATACCCACGCGACCAACCGCCGTGGATTCGCAAGCCTATATCTTGTTTATAGACGACTGTGTCAGACTCAATAATTTCAAAATGAGACGCTCGTTCGGCCGCTTCGCCTGTTCGGCGGTAGTTGGCGGGATTATCGGTATCGGGGCCTTGAGTCGGGTTAGCCCTCCGCCAATTATCAAAATCAATCCCGGGTACATAAATCCCGTTGTAGTAATCAAACAATCCATCTTCTTGCGACATGATTGACACCACCGGCAGCGTAAATTTATTGGCTCCACTCGGCGAAAAGAAAAACGAACTCGATGTAATCTCGCTTGGCAGCGCCCCGGGCTTCACGGCCATCGCCCTGACAATCTTCCCTTTGTAAATGGGCGATGCTGGCAAATAACCCAATCCCTGACTGTGGGTACTGGCCATCATACTGATTTTATTGGGCAGGCTTGAAGGGTCTGCCACCGGTATGGAGCTCGTGTATTGATAAGACTGATAGGTCTGATACAGACTAGTGCCTGGCAAATCATTGAATTCATTACGATATTCGTAGCTTTGAGGCGACAATTTTGTGGAATCGGGCACCGAACCGTCGACGGTATAATAGATTTTAACGTCGGGATCGGGATGATTCATAGAAAGCATAAAC
>JAIXPV010000063.1 GCA_027486105.1 Runella sp.
CGTTTGGGATACTAAGCACTGTCAGGCTTTTTTAAGCTTAAAGGTATCTAATAAGCCATTACCAAAAATCAACAGTAAGATAATTGGCATCAAGATGGCTCCTGTTTTAAAGCCCGCGCCCGTCAGGGCATAAGAGCCCGAAGAAAATTTCATTATCGTATTGATTAACAACCCAATTGAGACAACCGTAAGAATTCCTAAAACAATCAGGGCCGTTTGTTTGCCAGCTTTGGGTATAAATTCCACAATGAGTGTGCTGAGCAAAGCGGAGATGCCAACCGTTGCCAATGCCCTGGGGAACGTTCTGATCATATCGTATTTAAAAACCAAAACCCCCAATTTCCCCAGTAGGTTGGGATGGGCCAAAAGCCACGCGTCAACGACCACCAAAACAACTAAAATAAGGTAAAAAGAAAGATTCCGGTTCATAAAAAACAACAATTTGTAAATAACAAATAACTTGCGCATGCGCTCATTTAGGTGCGGCAAATATACTCCAAATTATGCAAGAACACCACCTGCAAGTAAAACGAACCGCCCGGTATTTCACGCTGGGGACGATAAATAAACATACAACGCAAGTTTGGTTTGTCCTACATGGGTATGGCCAATTAGCGCAATTCTTTATCAAAAAATTTGACGTTCTTAACGACAACCAAACCGTTATTGTGGCTCCAGAAGCACTTTCACGGTTTTATTTACAGGGCGTCAGTGGGCGGGTAGGTGCTACTTGGATGACAAAAGAGGAGCGTGCTTACGAAATTGAGGATCACATTTTTTACCTCAATCAATTGTACGACATTTTGTTGGAAGGACTAAATCCCGATGACATTCAAATCAATATGTTGGGGTTTTCGCAGGGGAATGCAACCCTGCTGCGATGGCTCAACAATGGGCACGTTCGGTACGACAGGGTGGTGATTTGGGCAGGATTCTTTGGCAATGGAGTGGCCGATGTAATAGACCCCGCTAAATTATCCACCGTTCCGACAACGTTGGTTTACGGCACGCAGGATGAATATTTGACTCAGGTCGATTTAGCTAAGTACGAAGCCGACATAAAGACGGACATCCCTCACTTGCAGACAGTTACGTTTGACGGAAAGCACACTATCGACCGTGAAGTGTTGAAACATCTAAAAATTTGATATAATAGAACGCTGATTTTCAGCGTGATTTCCTCCAATCAGCGTTCTGTATTTTAGGATTATGAAAACAGGCGAGCAATGCTTTCCTCGGCATAACCACCGCTGGAAGTCATCCCTTTTCCGCCAATGCCCGTAATGATACGAATATGTTCGTCGACATCGTATTCGAAAATTTCGTCCGATGTTTGACTATAAAATCCTGCCCAGCTCATTTGCATTTTTTCAACGGGGAAAGTTACAATACGCTTGGCCTCGTCAATAATCAATTGATTAATGTAATCATTGATATGATAGCCCAAATCATTCACGTTTTGTGCCCCTGCGTATTCGTGGGAGTCACCCACCACCACTGAGCCATCCAAGGCCTGCTTAAACAGCACGTGAATCCCCCATTTTTTAAGTTCATCATAATGGGCGGGCGTAGTGAGCTTGGCGTACGAAGGAAGTTGCTGAAAAGACTCATAACGCCGAATCGTCAATCCAGTCAGAATATTCCCTTTCATATTCAGTTCGGGAAAAGCAATGGTTTGAAGCATCTGTAATTTACTGACAATCAATCCACTTTGGGCAAACAGTTCGGGATAAAGCATCCGAAACTCGTGTCCGTTACAAATGAGCACTTTGGGGCTCTCAAACGTCTTTTGGTTGGTAAGCCGCACGGTAGCTTTTCCGTTTGAGGATTGGCACTCTACCACGGTTGCATTGTTGATGTACGTAATGCCTTTTTGTTCTGAACAATAGGCTAAAAACTGTTGCATCAGTTTCGATGAGTCAACGGTCAATTCACCTGGGAAGAAAACAGCCCCTACGGGATATTCTCTTTGTAAGTAGGGATATTTTTCTAGGCAACTGGCCCGAGACAACAGCTCGCAGGGGTAGCCGATTTTCTGATAATAATCGTACAATTCATTGGCCAACTGCCACTCATCGGCGTCAGAAGCGATGTAGACCGAGCCATTTTTCCGAACGGTCAAATCGGTTTTGGTTTGAAGTTCTTGGTATAATTCCAAGCTACGTCGGCCGTAATCGAACCATCTCCCAGCCAACCCAGACGGAACCGCTTGGCCAAAATTTCGAACGGTTGCGCCTACGGGAAAATTATCCTTTTCTAAGAGTAATACTGATTTATTTTGCCGAGCGGCATGGTAAGCATGGAAAGTCCCCATGATACCGCCACCGACCACGATTAGGTCAAAATGAGTACGCATCCGCTGTTTTACCGCTAGGGCGGCCCTGTTTAATTCCTTCTATAAGATTAATAATTTCGTCAATCGAGCCAATCAGCGCATCGTGTGGATGGCCTATGAGCTGTTCGACGGTGTGGGTGCCGTTCGTTACACCTAAGTTCAACAAAACGCCTGCTGCATTACCTGATTGCAAATCAGAAGGGGTATCGCCCGCATTAATCACATGTTTAGGATCGGTGACACCCAAGAGGCGCATTGCTTTTTGAATCATCAACGGCGCAGGTCGGCCGTGTTCTACTTCATCACTGGCAATAGATGCTTGAATGATGCTGTTGTCATTGCCAATACGATTTTCATCCAAGCCTTCGAGCCAGCCCAAACGCCCCAAAATAATATCGGTCACAACCCGATAAAAGCCCGTCGTCAAGGCAATCTTAATATTATTTTGTTTAAGGTAGCTAAACAGCTTCAGGCAGCCGTCGGTCGGAAAAACGGGCTGAGTCTGATAGTGTGCTTCCAGTACTTCTTTAAAAATAGCGTACGACTTATCAACCTGGACTTCTACATCTGGATGAGACTCTCCAAGCTGGGCTCTCCAAAACAATTGAAATACATAACGCTTCGATAATCCCTGTGCCGCCAAAATTGCTTCGTCAGAAGCTTCGAGTCCCGACATACGCGCTGCTTTTGCAAAGCAGGCCTCCACCTCATGCTGATCAGCTACGGTCGTTCCAGCCATGTCCAAAACGACCAATTTTACTTGTTGTTGCTCCATTTATTTGTCTTCATTTGAATAATACAAAAGTAATACTTCGTAAACAAAGTTAATAAATTTCAAATTAAAGTTTAGTTTATGTATACAAATTATTTAATATTAATTCCATAATAATTTGGTAATAATCCGATAACATAAGCGAATTGGAGCATAAATTTCGACCATTGTATATAAATAATACTGGAATATGGCACTTCAACCAAATGTTATGATTTAAAAAATATATTAATAATTACTTTACTATTAGTTAACTATTTATTAATTTCACTAAACTTACTTTGCAACGGGTTTAGTAAGTCCTACACTCCTTCATTTTCCACTTAACAAATTAACATTATGCGGTACTTTTTACCCCAAAATCAAGGGAAATCCTTTTGGGTGTCATTATTTGTATTGACACTCGGTGTAGCCACCAGTCTTCTTGCACAAGACCTAACGGTGCAGGGCAGAATTACAGACGCCGAAAACAACGCACCACTCCCCGGGGTGAGTGTGGTTGTAAAAGGCACAAATCGCGGGACGAATACAGACGGTGAAGGCAGATATCGCCTTAGTGTAGCACCCAATTCTACGTTAGTATTTTCGTTTGTTGGCTACAATGCCCAAGAAATCTTGGTGGGCAATCGTAGCACGCTTGACCTCAAAATGGCGCAAGACCTCAAACAACTCCAAGAAGTTGTTGTGACGGCATTGGGAATTCAAAAAGATAAAAAAACCCTAGCTTTTGCAACACAAAGTGTAAAAGGCTCAGACCTTATCAAAGCCCGTGAACCCAACCCTATTAACTCATTGATAGGTAAAGTAGCAGGCTTAAATGTGGGAGCGAGCGCCGAACTTTTGCGTGCACCACAGGTGTCGTTACGTGGTGGTCGCCCACTATATGTAGTAGATGGTATCCCTATCAACTCCGATACGTGGAACATCAGCCCCGACGATATTGAGTCAATGGACGTATTAAAAGGACCTTCGGGAACAGCTTTGTACGGTTTTCGCGCTCAAAATGGGGTAATTATGATTACAACCAAGAAAGGGTCGAAAGATAAAAGAGGCTTTGCGGTAGATGTTAACTCGTCTACGATGTTTGACAATGGATTTATTTCTATGCCTCGCGTACAAGACCAATACGGTCCTGGCGACCATGGCAAATATGCGTTTGTAGATGGTCGCGGGGGTGGTGTAAACGATGGAGACTACGACATCTGGGGACCACCATTGGATGGCCGTTTGCTCCCTCAATACGATAGCCCCATCGACCCTGCCACGGGTAAGCGGGTTCCTACGCCTTGGTTGCCGCGCGGTGCCAACAATTTACAGCGTTTTGTTCGGACGGGGATTTTATCTAATAACAACGTATCGGTATCTGCTAGTAACGACAAAGCCGACCTTCGGGTGTCGTTGTCGCACCAATACCAACGTGGTATTATCCCTAATACGCAACTAAACATTACCAACCTTAATACCTCGTTTGGTTATAGTTTCTCAAAAAAATTGCGTTTTGAAAGTACAATCAACTACAGCCGTCAATATACGCCTAATATACCTGACGTGGACTATGGCCCTAACTCACTCATTTACAACTCAATCATTTGGGGTGGGGCTGACTGGAGCGTAGATGATATGAAACAATTGTGGCAACCTGGCAAAGAAGGTGTCCAGCAGATATATGCCGAGTACCAACGCTACAACAATCCTTGGTTTGTGGTTAAAGAATGGCTACGTGGTCATTACAAAAATGACATCTACGCATATGCGCTTGGTAAATACCAGATTACGGATTACCTAAATGCACAAATTCGTACGCAAGTAACCACTTATGACATACTTCGTACCGAAAAAATGCCTTATTCAGCTACTTCTTACGGACGTGAAGAAGCTCGGGGTGACTACCGCGAAGACCGTCGTAGCCTTTGGGAAAACAACACTGACGCTTTAATTAATTTTGACAAAGAGGTGGCTAAAAACATCACTGTGAGAGCTTCCGTAGGGGCAAGTATGCGTTTGTTCCGCTACAACTCTAACTTTGCTTCAACCGACTATCTCAACGTACCAGGTGTATATAGCTTCTCCAACTCCCGCAACCCCGTACAAGCTTACAACTTTGCGGCATACATGAAAGTATTAAGTGGCTATTACTCTGCCGATATTTCTTTAAGCAAATACGCTAACCTTTCTGTAACGGGACGTTGGGACAAAACCTCTACGCTACCTTCTAACCGTAACGTAGGTTTTTATCCTTCTGTGGGTCTAACAACAGTCATTTCTGACTACGTAAAATTGCCAGATGCCATTACATTCTTAAAACTTCGTGCTTCATTTGCGCGTGTAAAAGAAGCCTTTACGCAAGCTACAATTGGGGTTCCACCAAATACGCCAGTACCTTACGGTGCCAACTATACCTCTTCGTACGACGGTCCCAGTTATGGTACCACAGTTGCTTACAGCATCTCACGTCCTTACAACAATGAAGCCGCAGCTTACTTTTCAACTCGCCTTGTTGATCCTAACATTCAGCCTTCAACGCGTACCAACTACGAGGGAGGATTAGAAATGAAGTTTATGAACAACCGTTTAGGGTTAGATGTTACCTACTTCAACTACTTAGATGGCCCCCAAATTTTTGGATTAACTCTCCCCGAATCAACGGGTTATGGCGCACTCACTACCAACGGTATTAAAACCCAACGTAAAGGATTAGAGATTGCCGTTAGTGGTAATGTTCTCAAAAGCAGCACTGGCCTTAACTGGGACATCTTGGCCAACTGGTCTACTTGGCAAGAAACTCTCAAGGAGATTTACGGTACACAAACCCGCCTGAATCAGTTTTATAAAATCGGTGATCGTATGGATGCTTATTATGGACGCGCTTTCGTACGTACTCAGGATGGTCAAATCGTCAACGATGCCAGCGGACGTCCTATTTATAATCCCGTCAATCAATTCTTAGGCTACACTAACCCTGACTGGACTTTTGGTTTCCAAAACAAATTTAGCTACAAGAACTTTAACTTTAGCTTCCAATTTGACGGACGTGTAGGTGGTGTTATTGAGAATTACATCCAAAAACAAACGTTCCGCGGTGGTCGCCACCAAGCTACAGTCGAAGGTGCAATGGGCATTGCTCGTTTGGCCGACACCCAAGGACAGAAAACTTGGGTAGGAGAAGGAGTAGTTTTAACGGGAGGTACGATTAAATACGACCCAGATGGTCTAATAACAAACTACGGTGAATTGAAGTTTAGTCCGATGTCTTCTGCGAATGCTACGTTTTTGCAAGATTGGATTAGCCGCTACTACAACTCCAATGAAGGCAACATGATAAACCGTACGTTTGTGAAGTTACGCGAATTACAGGTAGGTTATTCACTCCCAGCAGGTTTGCTAGGTAAGAATATCAAGCAAGCTACGATTTCGCTGGTTGGACGTAACTTGTTGTATTTTGCTCATTCTAAAGATTTGGATGTAGAGCAATTTGTTAACTACACTGACCGTGGGTCGTCGTTACAGACACCTACCATGCGTCGTTACGGTATAAATATCAATTTCACTTTCTAGAGATTGCTATTGGAAAACTGTAAATGAAAACCAATCTTTCGTACAAAACTTTAAGACGATGAAAATCAATAGAATATATTTCTTATTTGCTATTGCAGCTATGACTATGAGTAGCTGCCAAACCTTCCAAGAGTTGGAAACCAACCCCAACGTACCGGCAAGTTCACCTGCCAACTTGGTATTCAATGGTATTCTCAACAGTATGACCGAACGCCCTTGGGGAAAAGATACCCGTTGGAATCAGTTTTATACCATCAATTATAACTATTACGGCAACAACGAATACGACTGGACTACGTCTGGCACTTATTTTGACGCGCTTAAAAACGTGGTAAAAATGGAGGAAGAAGCCAAAAAATCGACGGGAAAAGACCTAAATCCGTACGCGGCATTGGGTAAATTTTTTAAGGCTTACTTCTTTGTTTGGATGACGCAACGCCTCGGCGACCTGCCCATGAATGAAGCCTTAAAGGGCACCGAAAATACCAGCCCTAAGTACAATACGCAAAAGGAAATCTACGTGCAAGCGCTCAAATGGCTCGATGAGTCAAACGATGACTTGGCCAAATTGATTGCCGCTGGTGATATTTCATTGCAAGGCGATATTTACCTGAGCAACAACCTTCGGGCCTGGCA
>JAIXPV010000133.1 GCA_027486105.1 Runella sp.
ACTGAACTTGATACGAAGCAAAAAGCCCGAAATTTGCATTTCACCCGCATGACGCAAAATCCGTGTTAGCGGTTTGGGCTTTTTCCGTGATTACATTAAATAGATTATTCTAAATGTCATAATTTGCAGCCCGTTCTCATATACTGAACTGTTTACTAATGCCAATTTGTAATTTGAAGATGAGTTCCCAAATAGTTTGATGCCTTCTCCCAATATCAAAGGATTAAGTTTCAACTTTAAGGTGTCAATTTTTTTATTTTCTAAAAGCCAACCTGCAAACTGCCCACCACCACAAAGATATATGTCTTTACCTTCTTCCTTTTGTAGTTTTTCTATTTCAGCAAGGTCTAAATTTTTTATTTGCACTTGCTGATTTGGGTTTTCAAGTTTTAAGTTGTTTGAAAATATATAATGCTTCATATGTGGATATGCAGGTTGTCCAGGTTTTAAGCCATACTTATAACCAAATTCATAAGTATTTCTCCCCATAATAACAGTGTCAAAATTTGCTAAGTCTGCCAAATATTTGTCCACGCCATTTCCTGTTCCTACGAAACCGCTAATGTCGTCATTCAAGCCCGAAATAAATCCGTCAATTGAGCTTGCTACATAATAAACGATTTTTCTCATTTTTTTCTTTGTGTTCTGTCGTTAAATTATCGTTCTAGCCTGATCACTAACGTACAGGGTTTGTCATTGGGGCGGGTTTTTAGCACCAAAGTTCAATAGAATTACTGCCGTTGAACCTTGCACAAATGTTTCATAGAAGTACTTCAGCCGCAATATTGCCAAACCGATGTTATGCACCGTTTTTATTGTCATTCTAATGGTTTCCAATTTTCGTCTCGTTGTTCGTCTTTTGTTGGTTGTCTTACATTTTTAATCATTTCTTTTTCACAAGCACCAAACTCAATAAAATTCTTTTGTCCTTGTCTAAGTGAAACGTGGTTTGCTCCACCTTCATAATTCGGGTCGTCAAATTGAATTGGGTCGTCTTCCCAAAAACAAACTTCACATATATCGTAATGCCCGTTTGGCTGTTCAGCGAATGTCTTGTAGCCACAACAAGGACAAGCAAATTTTTCTGTTACCATACTTTCCACCAAGGTTTTTTGTTCTCAAATGTATAGTAACTTCCACCTGTCAAAGTTTTTGTGTCAAGGTCATACTTAAACTCAACCCATTCGTCCGCATCGTGCATAGGATTAAATGCAAGTCCATATACCAAATTATTTTCAACTTTAATTTCAGCTAATCCGTCCCACGAAATTCTTTCTTTGTCCCAATGTGTTCCATCAGGCTCAATAATTGTCAGGTCGATTTGGTCTTGCAAAACAAGTCTGCCTTTGCTTGCCTTAAAAATGTCTGAATAGCTAACTCCAAAAACTTCAATAGGTTTTGTGTCGTTCGGGTGCATTAAGTAACACGTTCCGCAAGCAACTACCAACAAGTTTGGAGTGTTTTCAAATTCTATAATTTGTTTTAAGTCCGTCCAACCAGGTTGAAAGTTAGCAACCCATTCAGTTCCGTCAGTTTTATAAAATCGAACAGGAAACCCTTCTGAATAAAATACTTCTCCATTGTCTGTTATAGGAACATACATTGGTCCGTATGTCGGCAAAGAGTTTAATATTTCGTATCGTTTTTCTGTCGTCATTTTGTTTTGTGTAGGGTCGTCCTAAAATGGTGCATAACGGATAGGGCTTTGCGACGGGCGGGCTTCCATGCACAAATGCCCAAGTTATTACTAAAGTTCAATTGAAAAACTGCCTTTGAGTTTTGTACGTCAGCCCGCCTGACGCTAAACCCGTGTTACCTGCTGTTTTTTTATCTTTTGTAATTGTCCCAAATTAATTTTCCGTCAAAGTCAATTTTGTATTTCGTCTTAGCAAAGTCTGTAAGTAAAATTCCGTCACTTTCAATTTTAAATTCTTCCGCATTATCTATGGATACAAAAATGTCCGCACCACCAAATTCCCATTTTATTTTTCCGTCTTTGTCAAGTTTTGCAACTTGAAGTTCTCCGTGTACAATGTAGTCGTCTTGTTGTTTAAAAATCTGAAAACAAGTTGCTTGGTCTGCTTGAGCTTTCCATTTTAATTCAAGGTCTGGAAGTCTCAAACAAAATATAGTGTCACAACAACAAATTATTAATTGGTCTTTGTCAAGAAGTGATGAGTTTTGATGAATATCTGTCGCCCCACCCGAACCAATAATTATGCAACTGTCAATGATTTGGTCGTCTTGATAAATTTTAATTCCGTGTTTGGAAGTCGGATATTCTGTCGCACCGTTACCAAAGTAATGTTTTGAATAATTGAAGTTATTGTCTGATGAGCCAAATTTGTAAGTCGGTTCGTCAAGTACCTCAATTGTCAAGTCTTTATATTGATGTCGGTTCATTCTCTTGTTGTCCTAAAATAGCAGGTAACATCTGTATATACGCATCTAGTTGCGTATATACAGATGTGGAGGGGTTTACGCAATAGTCTACCCTCAAATATAAAAAAACAGCCGGCTGTTTCCAACCGGCTGCCCCTTTAAACGTAGTTGATTCCTACGGAATGATAAAAGTACCTTAGCGCTTCTCACCCGACATTTGGCCCGTCTTGGTGGCGGGGGTCGTAGCGGGTGCATTTTTTACGTATTTGTCCAACCAGCCGTTCATCTCGTACAGCATGTGCAGGAGCGATTCTTTGGCGGTGTAGCCGTGGCTTTCGTAGGGCAAAAACACCAACTTGGCCGTGGCACCCATACCTTTGAGGGCGTTGTAATACCGCTCCGACTGAATCGGGAACGTACCCGTGTTGTTGTCGGCTTCGCCGTGGGTGAGTAGGAGCGGGGTTTTTACCTTGTCTACGTTCATAAACGGCGACATTTTATTGTACACATCGGGGGCTTGCCAGTAGGTGCGCTGCTCGTTCTGGAAGCCAAACGGCGTCAAAGTACGGTTGTAGGCGCCAGAGCGCGCAATGCCCGCTTTGAATAAGTTGCTGTGTGATAGCAAATTGGCGGTCATAAATGCGCCGTAAGAGTGGCCCCCTACGCCTACGCGGCTGGCATCCACCACGCCGAGGCGTACGCCTTCATCGATGGCGGCCTTGGCACTTGCCACAAGCTGCTCCACATAAGTATCGTTAGGCTCATTGTCACCCTCGCCCACGATAGGAATGGAGGCGTTTTCCAGTACAGCGTAGCCCATGGTCACAAAGGCCGCGCCCGTCCAATAGCTGATGCGGTTAAACTGGTACGGCGAGCCGTTGACCTGTCCTGCGGCGGCGGCGTTCTTAAATTCGGCAGGGTATGCCCACAAGAACGTCGGTAGCGGTCCGTCTTCTTTTTTATAGCCGGGAGGCAGCAGTAACGTGGCCGTCAAATCCACGCCATCGGGGCGTTTGTAGCGCAGTTGTTGCTTCTGGATGCCCTTAAATTGAGGGTATGGATGCGGGAAAAACGTTACCTGCGTCAACGCAGGTTCGGCTGGTTTTTTGCCTTTTTTGGGCGCAGGTTTCAGGTTACGGATAAAATAGTTGGGCTGCTCTTCCTGCGACTCGCGCGAGGTCAGAATCAAACCTTTTTCGGCGTTAAGGATGCTGATGGGGCGTTCAAAAAACGGTGCTTCGGAGCGGAACAAACGCTTTGCCTGATTGGTGGTGAGGCTATACACATCCACAAACGGACGGTCGCCTTCGGGAGAGGCACCTTGGCCCGTGAGGTAGATTTCGTTGGCGGCCGTGATGTCTAGTACGTATTCGCCGTAGGCATTTTTCTTCAACTCGGGCGTGCCGGGGTTGTTGTAACGGTCTTCCGAGGAGCGGTCAAACAATATGACAGGATTGGCAGGATTGCGGGGATTCACCAATTTGGTGATGATTTTGCGGGTGGCGTTCCAACGCTCCGAAAACAAAGCCGTTTGGTCATTGCCCCATGTCACGCCGCCAAAACGATAGGCCGCCGCGTAAATTTCTTTGGCTTCGCCGTTGAAAGGCGCGTCCAGCGTGTACACCACGTCGCGAATGGCGATTTTGCGCTTGGGGTCGCCGCCGTCTTTGGCTTCTACCCAATACACCGTTGCAGGCGCGTCGTTGCGCCAGTTGTGGTTACGTTGTCCCGAAGGAGCGGCATCCTGTCCCCAGGGTACATTTTCCTGCAACGGAATGTCTGTCAGGGTTTTAACGAATGCACCAGCGGCGTCAAAAATATCGATTTTAGAAGGAAAACGGTTGACTGTTACTAGATAAGAAAACGGACGGTGAATGCTTTCAATCATGACATAACGACCGTCGGGCGAAGGGGCAGCGGTGGCGATGAGGCCCATGCTACCGATTTTTTGTACGCTGCCGTCGAGCCCGATTTTCATCGTTTGGGCCGTGGCGTAGTATTCAAACTGCTTCTCGTCGGCGGGGCTTTTCAATAAATCCTGATAAGTAGCGGCTTGGGCTTTGGTGCCCAGGTTTTCCTGAACGGTCGGGCCTGAAGGCACGCGACTGA
>JAIXPV010000718.1 GCA_027486105.1 Runella sp.
AAACCGTCTTGCTGCAAATACACCTGCCGATGGGCGTCATAAGGGTAATGCATATTGTCAATGATATGCTGCCATTTAGCGGTTTCAGCTTCAAAATCAAAATTGATTTTTTGCAACAATTCACTCACTTCTAACTTATGATTTCTGATTCCTTCCAACGTATACCGCAAACACCAGACTGCCAAGTAATTGGTGTAGAAGTTATTATTGACGTTGTTTTCGTATTCATTGGGGCCCGTCACGCCGAGCATTACGTACTTCTGTTTGTCGCTCGACCAATTGACCCGCTGCGCCCAAAAACGCGCAATCCCAATCAACACCTCCAAACCATATTCGGCCAGATAACCTTCATCACCAGTATGACGAATGTAATCATAAATGGCATACGCAATGGCGCCGTTGCGGTGGATTTCCTCAAAGGTGATTTCCCACTCGTTGTGGCATTCTTCGCCCGTCATGGTCACCATCGGGTACAGGGCAGCGCCGTCTTTAAAGCCCAAATTAGCCGCATTTTCGATGGCTTTTTGTAGGTGCTTATGACGGTAAATAAGCAGGTTACGTGCTACTTTTTGGTCGGCAGTCGCCAAATAAAAAGGCAAACAGTAGGCTTCTGTATCCCAATAGGTGCTGCCGCCGTATTTCTCGCCCGTAAAACCTTTTGGCCCAATATTGAGGCGGTCGTCCTCGCCAGTGTAGGTTTGTTCGAGTTGGAAAATATTAAACCGAATGCCTTGCTGCGCGGCATCATCGCCTTCAATGACAATATCGTTTTTGTCCCAACGCACCGCCCAGGCTTCTATCTGCTCGGCCTTCATTTTCGCAAAACTTTTGTCGACAATTCGCTCAACATAGGCCTTAGCGTTAGCAAGTAGCCTGTCGGTCGGGTGATTTAAAGACGCCAGATTTACGGCGTATTTATACAAAGCCAGTTCTTCGCCCGCTTTGGCTTCTATTTCTACCTTGCAGGCCACAAACTTCTCCGCCTTAACGGGTTTAGATTGAAAATCAACGGGTTCGCCATTGAGCGTAAGGTCTATTTTCATTCCCGTACAGACGTTAAAAAGCTCCGTCTTAAACGGCGTATCCTTGGTTCGCATTTCGAGATACGCTTCTCCAAAGGCGGTTTCCTTACGGATTTCGTCCCAAAATTTTTCGCCATAATTGGAGTCTTTGTTGCTTATATCCCCGTCTAAGTAAGGCGTGAGGGTTATTTTACCGTCAAAATTAAGCGGCGTAATGGCGTAACGAATCGCCCCCGCTTCGTCGTCGACAATGCTACAAAACCGCTGAGAATGAACACGTACCTGCTTCCCGTCCGACAGGGTCGCCACGAAAGTACGCTCCAATATTCCCTCTTTCATGTTGAGTACCCGCGAATATTCTGAGACGGGGCACAGACCCAAATCAAGCGTTTCACCGTCGATTTGCACGTCAATTCCAACCCAATTGCAAGCATTGAGAACTTTAGCGAAGTAGCGCGGATAGCCGTTTTTCCACCAGCCAACGCGGGTTTTATCGGGATAAAAAACCCCTGCTACGTAGTTTCCGAGCAGGGTTTTTCCCGTAAACTTTTCTTCAAAATTACCCCGTTGTCCCATACGGCCGTTGCCAAGGCTCGTGAGGCTTTCAGTGATTTCGTTGTATTGGGCATAAAAGCCATCTTCAATAATACACCACGGATCGTGCTTTATATAATTTTTCATCGGGACAAAGTCAGTTGAAGCCCCAAAAGTAGAAATTTACGACGAAGGTTTTTGTATCTATTTTGTCAATAATTAACGATGTTTTGACTCTTTATCCCAAAAACAACTCCCCCGTCTAAACTTAAAAAATTGCACTTTTTTACTTATTTCTCCTCATCAAAAAAATGCTCATTTTTCAGTCCATAACCAATTTCCAAACAATATTTAACATACTTTTCGGCATTCATTCTGCGCTAAAACAATCATTTTACCGGCGAATAGGTAGATTTCACCGAGATTATAGCCCTTAAACACCCTACACATTTTTTAAAACCGATTATTTTTTTATAATTTTATCAGTCTTACTCTTCTGTATGAAAAGCGCTCAAAATTGAATTTTTTCAATTAAAAGGCTTATCCATTCATGTCACCATTTTTTTTAGGAACAGCACCATTTGTTTCTGGCGAGATTTTTGAAACTATTGAAAAATACGCATTACAAACCGACGACTGTAAAGGCGCGTTTGCAAAATATCTCGACATTCATTCACTTTCAGAGCTGGAATTACTCGTTCAGGAAGGGCATACCAACGACCGTATGTATTGGGTTGAATCAGGGTTGGTACGTTCTTTTTATGCTCCTGATACTGATGATATAACGACGGGTCTTTACCAAGAAGGAGATTTCTTTTGCGCGTTCAGCAGTTTTTTTTCTCAAAAACCCTCCACAGAATCTATCTGTACCGAAGAGCCTAGCGTTTTGTATTCGATTCGTTTTGAGGATTTGCAATGGCTTTTTGGCCTGTATCCAGAGCTGAACCACGCTTTTTGCGGTTTGTACGGTCATTTGTTAGAATTACATCACACACGCACGTCTTTGCTCCATTATCGTACGCCCCATGAGCGATATGAAGCATTTTTGGCACAGTATCCGCATTTACCCAATCGCCTGAAGGTAAAGCACATCGCATCTTATCTCGGCATTCACCGCGTGACGCTGTGTAAAATCCGAAAGCAGCTCACCCACAAAAAGAGATAAATTTTAACCCTTATTGCATTTGGTAGTTTAAACTACCTTGGGTTAAAAAAATAGTCATTTGATTTGCATTAAGCAAAAAGCCGCTCCCTCTTGGCCTGAGAAACTTCAAGGGAAACGGCTCTGTGAGTTCCATGTTTTACCATAAAACCAAACAAAAGTATGAAAAAGTTAAACCAATGGCTATTTGCACTCTGCATTTTGTTTTTTTTCGAATCCTGTAAAAACGATGAAAACAAACAGAAAATTTTACCCGAAACTTTAGAAGAAGTACCTGTCAAATCATTAAGTATTCAAGAAGCGAAAGTTTGGTATTATCAAGATGAAGCTGTCAATTCTAAAGGAGCAAGATTAGCCGACTCAAATAAGAGATATCCTATCTGGGACGATGCAGTTCAGACAAATGTTAATGCAAACGAAAGTATTGTCGTTGTACCTCTATTGATAGATAAGCCTATCGGTTATAAAATAAGAGACAATAGAGAGGGAAAAGTTAAACCAGAAAATGAAAATTTCATAAGTAGCGATGTTAAGACAAGCCTCATTATACGTAAATTTAAAAATACCATTGAACGTTTTGAAATGAGGATAATAGCTGATGACAACTATTACTATAAGAAGGGTAAAACAAAATTGGACAAAAAGGATTTCGATGGATACGTGTATATATTTGATTCTAATGATAATTTTTATTCAGGTTCTGTTTACGAAAATGGTAAACCTAGGTATAATTTGGGAAAGTCATCTAAAAATGGAAGATCTGCAAGCCAAATTCTGATATGTACAGATTGGCAACAACAGGTTTGCTTTGGTGAAACATGCTATGGATGGTCCTATCTCAGAACAACTTGTGAATATGCAAATGTAGACGACAATAGTAGTGGTGGCAGTATTACCATATCCGCAATTGATGCATCTTTAGGTGGAGGTGGAGGTAATTCATTGGAAGCCATACTGCAGTTACCCAGAGTCAATAATTTATGGAACCAATTAAAGCCAGTAGAAAAAGAATATTTTAGAAATAAATGGTGGGTATTACCTCAAGCATATATGGCTTTCAGGGCGGCAGAAGATATGACAGAATTTCTTTATTGTGGTTATGTTCACACAGACGATGGCAATTGGAATGCTTTTAAACACGCTTATTGGGCAGCAACACTTTCCGCTTCACTAGGGCCGCGAGTAGCACAAGAGATTACGTACAATCATGAAGATGATGAGCCTGAGATAAAACGAAGTATGGATATATTCAATGACAATTTAGGTATAAATACTTTTAAAAGTGTAAGTTCACAAATCAGTGCGAATCCTAGCAGGGCAACAGAAATTTTATTAGCTGCTATTTTAAATAAGATCAATACAGGGCAAGGCCGAAGACTATTGCCAATACAAACTTCCGCCCAATATCTCAATTACACAAACGCTGATGACCGATGTCGATAAAAAATATGAACTTCCAAATGCTCATAGCTTGCTGTGGTTGCATACTGTGGGGATGTACTCAGGAACAACCCGGAGAGTTTGCCATTAATGATGTATCGCAAAAGCACGTTTTTATCGATTCAGTAGCTACTGACCCACCTATGGTTCACGTTGAAATAACCGTTTGGGGTCAGCTTGATTCAGCCGCTTCGCTAACGCTACATTCTTACCCAGATAGCGGATTTGTAGATAGATTCGAACTAAACAAAGGGGAAATCAAACTCCATAAATACCGAGATTTGTATACAAATAAGCTTTGGATTATCTATCAATCGAAAGGAGCCAAAAAGGGAAAACTTCATATTAAAACGCAAATTCGATGAAAAAACTCATTATCCTACTTTTCCTTATTGCAGTCACTGTTTTTTTACTCTACCCCCGCGAGCAGCCTTTTGGTGAGTTTGAAATCAGTGACGTTTCCAAAGCGCATTACTTTGTGGATTCTGTCTCCACAGACCGCCACGACGACCACGCTCATGTGGAAGTAAGCATTACAGGAGAAATAGATTCTAGCGCTACTATTTCATATGCCTCCCTGCCAGAAAATTATGGGGGATATACGTATGAATTGAAAAAAGGAGCCGTGAATATTTTTACCCAATACGATTTTTATGTGGGCGATAAAATTTGGATCAAGTTTGAGCCCAAAGGCTCCAAAAAAGGAAAACTCAAGATAAAAACGCAGATTCATTAAGAGATTCATCGTTACAGGCCACTGCTAAAACGGCCCGTAACGATGAAAACTATCCTGCCAGATACCCCCGAATATTCTCGGCTACCTTATGCACCAATCTCGTGCGGGCTTCGATACTCGACCACGCAATGTGCGGTGCCAACAGCAATTTTTCTTTTTTCTGCAATTGCATGTACGGATGCGATGCCGGAATCGGCTCCTGCGTGAATACATCAATGGCCGCCCCTGCAATCAACTCATCGTCAAGCGCTTTGGCCAAATCAGCTTCGTTTACAATGCCCCCGCGACTGGTATTGAGGAGCAAGGCCGTGGGTTTCATTTGAGAAATACGTGCATAATTGAGCAGATTTTCTGTCTCCGCGCTCAACGGCGCGTGAATGGAAATCACATCGCAAGTTTTGAGAAATTCGTCCAACTCCAACCGCTCATAAATAACGTTATATTCCTGCCCCGAAGCCGAAAAATACACCACCTCCGCGCCAAAAGCCAAGGCAATCCGCGCTACCTGTCGGCCGATTTCGCCCAAGCCCAATATCCCAAAACGCTTTCCGTTCAGCTCCCAATAAGGACGCCCCAAGTGCGTAAAAATGCGCTCATTGGAATATTCTCCCGTTTTTACATAATCATCATAATAGGCCGTAGAATTGAGCAAAGCTAAGAGCAACGCAAACGTCTGCTGCGCCACGCTGTCGGTCGAGTAGCCTTTTACGTTTTTGACCTGAATGCCCAACTCATGCGCCGCCGTCAGGTCTACGTTGTTTGTGCCCGTAGCCGCTACACAAATGAGTTTAAGCGTTGGCGTGCTGGTCATCGCCTCCCGCGTCACCTTTACTTTGTTGGTAATCACCACTTCCGCGCCCTGAATGCGCTCGGCCACTTGTTCAAGCTGCGTATCGGGATGAAGGGTAGTTTGACCCAAGGCGTTCAATTCTCCCAAATTGGGCACATCGCCGAGGGTACGGGCGTCTAAGAAAACGATTTTCACGGTGTATTTAAGAATTGGTTATTAAGAAAATATATAGGTATAAAGAAACAAATGAAGGGAAGATACCCCCGAAAAAGCAACTTTATCCTCTTTTGTCCCCTTAAAAAGTCTATTTACGTTCAAACAATACTTTTCGTTAGAGCATTTTTAAATTTTATAAATCATTGATAAAAATGTCCTTGCGCGTGGGAGTGCCTGTCCAGCGTGGTGCGCGTATGGTTTGCGCGGGGGAGCTTTGGACAGGCTGCCCTTTTCTTTGCCGCCAGGCGGCCCTGTTCGTTTCTTTTGGGCAAGCAAGAGAAATGAAGGGGCTCGCCAAATTAAACTTGCCAAAATAACTGATACGAAGCAGAAAATTTTTAAACATACTCTTCTTCTTCTTTTTACATTTTTCGGCTAAAGCATAACATTTTTGGTCAGGCGGATATCTGATAGACCCTTACAGGGTGACAAAAGCATAAAAAAATCCCTGCCTCACCGACAGGGATTCACTATTGGTTTCAGAACCATTTACTGGGCCAATTTTTCAACAATCAGTCCCGATAAATATTCCCGAATTGATTCAATTTTGATTTGACTGATTACGTCCTCGCAGAAAGCGTACATCAACAGCGTTACGGCTTCGGCTTGGGGAATTCCACGCGAGCGCATGTAGAAAATGGCTTCGTCGTTGAGTTTTCCCGTCGTTGTTCCGTGCGAGCATTTTACGTCGTCGTTGTAAATTTCCAACTGCGGTTTGGTGTTCATCGAAGCTTCGTCCGATAGCACTACGTTGCGGCATGATTGATACGCGTTGGTCTTGCTGGCGTACTCGCGCACAAAGATTTTGCCGTTGAAAACCCCAGTCGATTTATCCTTCAAAATCCCTTTGTACAACTCATTGCTGTACGAATTGGGCTTGGCGTGGTCAACGAGCGTATGGTTGTCGACGTGCTGTTTTCCGTTGGGGAAATAAAGCCCGTACATGAAAGACTCGCAGTGCTGGCCGTCCAAAACGATGTTTAGGTTGTTGCGCACAAACCCCCCGTTTACGGTCACGGTTACGGCATAAAAATGGCTCTTGTCTTTCTGAATCACCTGCGTGGTCCCGATGTGGTACGCCTTTTCAGTCTCATTTTGTACTTTGTAATACTGAACGTTGGCATTTTCTTCCACTACAATTTCCGTCACCACGTTGGTAAACGAACCGTTGTCGCCGAGGGTTCGGAATGCTTCGGCCATTTTCACTTCCGCATTTTTGCCCACCACAATCAAATTGCGAGGTTGTGATGCGGCATTGACGGTGCGGGCATCCGTAATAAAACGCAGAATGATAGGCTCTTCCACTATTTTGCCAGCGGGAACATGAACGACCACGCCGTCGTGCGCAAAAGCAGTATTGAGGGCCGTAAATGCATCATCTTGGTAATTGGCGTAATGGGCAAAATAAGTGGCCAACAATTCGGGATTCTCTTTTACCGCCCGACCAAAATTAAGAATCTGCAACTGACTTTCGGGAGAAACAATGCTGGAAAGCTCGGCATTGTACTTTCCGTTGACGAAATACAGCACGTTGCCTTGCAAATTGGGAATTTCGAGCGTTTCTACGTCGTTTGCGCCAAAGTCAGATTTTACGTTGAAATCAAACGTCTGTTTTACCAGGTTATTGACGTTGCTGTATTTCCATTCCTCGTGCTTGATGGTCGGAAAACCCAACGCCTCAAAGCGCTGCATGGCTTCGCGGCGTTTTTGGTGGACTTCCGTTTTGGCCTCACCATTCAGGCGACTTTCTGTAGCCTGAAAATCTGCGACGAGTTGTTGTTTTAAATCGTTATTGAGGGTATTGCTCATTTTTTTCCTGTAGGATTGTCAATCGTTAACCGTTAGCTATATACTTTTCGTAACCGTTAACTTTTAACCATTAACTCATTTACAACGCTGCCACTTCGGCTTTGATCCAATCGTAACCCTTTTCTTCGAGTTCAAAGGCGAGTTCTTTCGAGCCCGATTTTACAATACGACCTTTGTACAATACGTGTACGTAATCGGGAACGATGTAGTCAAGCAAACGTTGGTAGTGGGTTACGACGATGACGGCACGCTCAGGCGAACGAAGTTTGTTAACTCCCTCAGCCACAATCCGTAACGCATCAATATCCAATCCAGAATCGGTTTCGTCGAGAATAGCCAACTTAGGCTCCAACATGGCCATTTGGAAGATTTCGTTGCGTTTTTTCTCACCACCCGAAAAGCCTTCATTCAATGAGCGTTTCAGCAACGCATCGTCGATGTTAACGATTTTGGCTTTTTCACGCATGAGTTTCAAAAACTGCGCCGCGTCCAAAGGCGCTTCCCCGCGTGATTTGCGGATTTCGTTGAGCGCGGTTTTCAAGAAGTTGATGGTCGTGACGCCAGGAATTTCGACAGGGTACTGAAACGCCAAAAAGATTCCCGCCGCAGCGCGCTCTTCAGGCGACATTTCGAGCAAATCCTGCCCGTCAAATTCAACACTTCCTCCCGTTACTTCATATTCTTCGCGCCCCGCCAATACCGATGCGAGGGTACTTTTGCCCGAGCCGTTGGGGCCCATTATTGCGTGGACTTCGCCAGGTTTGATTTCCAAATTGATTCCTTTCAAAATCGCCTTATCGTCAACCGACGCTTTTAAATCCGTAATTGTAAGCATAATACGTGTATGTTATCTTGTTCAGGACGGAGCAAACCTCCGAAGTATATCAGAAAAAGTTTGCAAAATTACAACAAAGAGTTCAAATAACCCTTATGATACTTGATAACAATTCTAAATAAGGAAAAGTTGGGAACAATTGATAAAAATGTAGGGGCAAGCCTTACTTTAGGCAGGCAGTCGCCTCGACATCATGTTACTTTTCTTTATTTGACCAGGCTTCCCACCGCCATTTGTTCTTCAAAGTTTCAACTACGTTATCTAAAGTTGGCATCATTTTTACCTTAGTCACACCTTCCTTTTCCAAAATTTGCAACAGCGTAAAAACCTGATTGTATGGCAATGTTATTTTTTTGACACAGTACTCCATATATGTTGAATCCCTATTTAGAACATTCAAATAATTTTCAAATGAAGGAAAATCTCCTTTCTCAAAGTAGTAATCATAGGGATATTCGGGGTAGATAAATAATCCTTCTTGCCTATGCAGGTATACGTTCTTATTTCGTGGTAATTGGTAAAGTTGATAACTGGCCAAACGAGTATTGTTATTCTGGAAAGGTGGTATTCTATCCAAATCTGCACGAACTAACGGACTGAATATGTGTTTATTAATCGCCCAGACCACAATCTTGCCGTTTTCATTGACTAAATCAGGTTGAAAGTTATAAGTTGCGAAGAAAGCAGCAGTCAACGAGTTATAAGTCATATCAACTAATCTGGTACTTATGCCGTGGTGTTGAGCCAAGCCTATATAAGCATTTACTCTATGTCCAGATTTTTTCAAATACTCGATTTTCTCTGGAATCTCCATGTTGTCTATGGCTTTAGGAATTGAGCCCTCTAAAAGTTTGTTAAAATGGTCTTCGTCGCAAAAAATTGGGTCGTTAAAAAATAATTCGTCTAAGTCAGGAATCTCAAATGCATTACTCTCAGCGCTTGATATAAAATCATGTAATAATTTTTTTTCTAAAAAATAGTAGATTACGCAGTCAAATAGATGAGGAGGACGATAACCAGATTTCTGATTTATTATATAATCGATCTTTGTATTATGAAAGCGCCTTGAATTACTAATTCGTTCTTTTAATTTCCTTATAACATCTTCTTTCAGATTAAATAGTAAATCACTGGGATTAAATGGTCTGAATAAAGAAGGAAGAATTCTCAAATCACTATTTCGTTGGCCCCGAAAAAGCCATGAAGGGGTTGAAGAGCGCAAATCGCCCCAGTGGTCTTTACTTAATCTTAGATAATCAACAAACTCGTATGCTGTTTCACATGCTATTTCTTTCACATTTAGTTCATTCATACACTGTTACATTTTTTTGATTGAAACCTAAATAAAAAAGCCGGCTATTCCTAACCGGCTTTTGTGGAACGTAACATCAAATGCTTTTAGCGTAACAACTTACTAGCTCAATTTCTTTTTCAAATACCCCAAAGCATTTTTATACGCATCGGCGGTAGCGGTTGGGTCGTGCTTGGGATTGCTTGGATTGGCAAAACCGTGAACCGCATCGTACATTTTAATCGTTACTTGTTTGCCCGCAGCTTTCATATTTTGCTCAAACTGCTCTACCATTTCGGGAGACGGAGCTTTGTCTTGTTTGCCAAAAATCCCCAACACGTCCACGTTCAAGGTCTTAAGTTTTTCGACATCTTGCTCAGGACGACCGTAGTACATCACGCAACCCACCGCTTGCTTGCCTTCCAGCAAAGCCGACTGTAACGACAGCATTCCACCGAAGCACCAGCCCACACTCGCAATTTTGGCGTCTTTTCCCGCGTAGGCAATTCCACCCTTCATGATGGCCTCCAAGCGCTCTTTGGGCGTCGATTGCATGATTTTACCCGCTTCTTGGGGCGTGGTGCCCACCTGTCCGTCGTACATATCAAGGGCCAGAACGTTTACGTCGCCGAGGTCATTATAGAAGGTTTCAGCTTCTTTTTTAATATGGTCGTTGAGCCCCCACCATTCTTGGTAAACAAAAAGCCACTTGTCCGATTTTTTTGCTGATTTGATGAAAAAAGCCGAAGCAGGTTTGCCGTCGGAAGTTGCGAAAGTAATCATCTCACCTTTGCCCGCATAATGAAAAGGTAACGGCGCTTCGTGAAGCATCTGGAAAGCAGGGTCTGAGCCCAGCATAGCCATGTCGTGCGCTGAGGTTTGGCACAAAGGAATGGGCGCTTCTAACGGACGAGGGGTAAACGCCTGCATGGCAAACATCGCCCCAACGAGAATCAGTTTTTTCATTTTTGAATGTGATAAGGTGAACAACTGTAGTAACACGTAACTCTAACCAAAATTGATAAAAATGGTTCAGAAAACAATATCTGAAATATAACTATAAAAATAGTAAACTATAAATATAGTTATATATTTGTTTTATGGAAAAGCTCACCAACAAAGAAGAGGAAATCATGCAGGCACTCTGGAAAGCCGAAAGTGCTTTTGTGAAAGACTTATTGCCTTATTTTACCAACCCGCCGCTGCATTACAACACGGTTTCGACCATCATTCGTAATCTCGAAGAAAAGGGGTACGTAAATCATCGCTCGTTCGGGAATACGCATGAATATTTCCCGCTTATCAGCAAAGAAGAATACCAAAACCAGTTCGTTATCAACAAATTGGTTGGGGACTACTTTGACAACTCTTACAAAAATCTGGTGTCTTATTTTGCCCAAAACGACAAAGTAAGCGCCGATGAACTGCGGGAAATCCTGCGCATGATTGAACAAAACGAATAACCGCCAACCTATTAACGCTTAACCATGAACTACGAACTCTTTTCCTATCTCCTGAAAGCCAGTTTGGTATTGGCCATTCTGACCACCGCCTACGCGTGGTTGGTAAAACGTGAGACTTTCTTGCAGGTCAACCGGTGGTTGTTATGGATCAATGTGGCGGCGACCTTGCTGCTACCCGTCATTCCCCTACCCGATTTGGAATGGGTTCCTGATGCCCCCGCCCAAGCAGTGGCCGCCGTTTTGCCCTCAAAGCCCGCCAGCCCAGTGCCAAAGGTGACAAAATCGGAGCCATTTACTGCTCCCACTCCTCAGGCAACGACGGTACCAAGCGCGGTTTTAAAAAATTCCTCGCTTTCGGTGTGGGATTGGATTGGCATCGTGTATGGCGTAGTGGCAGGTTTGTTGGCGCTGAAATTACTAATTCAGCTGGGAGCTCTCTGGCGACTGCAACACGGTAGTACAAAATACGAAACCGAAGACGGCGTGTACTTGATTGAGAATGACAAAATCACCTCCCCTTTTTCGTTTTTCAACCGTATTTTTTACAACCCTACCCACCACAACGACGACGAATGGGCGCAGGTGTGGGCGCAGGTGTGGGCGCACGAATGCGTACACGCACACCAACTCCACAGCATCGATATGCTCACGGCCGAGGTACTAAAGATTATGTTTTGGTTCAATCCTTTTGCATGGTGGCATCAGCGACTGGTGCAAGAAACGCTCGAATTCATCACCGACCGCGCGGTACTGGACAGCGGTATCGAAAAGAAATCGTATCAATACCATTTGCTTCGCACTACGCTGTCGGCCGATAGACAGACCTTCACCAATCACTTTGGCGTACCGCATTTCAATAAGTCTTTGTTGAAAACGCGCATTGAGATGATGAACAAGTCAAAATCCAAGTGGCTAGGGGTGGGTAAATACTTCCTTTTTGTGGCAATGTTGTGGTTTTGCGCCGCTTTTACCAAGCCCTATCGGAAAAAAATAGCAACAAAAATAGTGAAGGAAATACCTGAATTGAAGGTGGTTATGGAGCCTAAACCTTCACCAAAGGTTGTTTTTAACGACTTTGTGTTGGAAAAGCCTTTGGTGAAGCCTCAAAAAGACTCAGTACACATAATCACTGAGCCAATGGCTAAAGCCGAAGCTGATACCCAAACGTTGGTTTCATCCTCTAAATACATCACGTACGCAAAAGGCGTACTTCACTGGTTGGTCACTCCTAAAACTACGTTGGAAGACTTCGTGGAAATGAAAAAGGAATTCGCCAAACGTGACCTAATTTTTGAAGTGACGGAAGTGAAAATGGACCCCCTCAATACGTTTATTGTGGGAATTACCGCAGGAGCAGTCAGAAATAAGGGCGGTGGAGCCACCATAAGGGCATACGCTCCAGAAGATTCTATCAGACCTATACCTTCAAGGGGTGGGTATATTTCAATCGGAAAATCTGGCTTTGGCGGAACCTCATTTAAGAAAGATATGGTGGACGCACTGAGGACAATCGCCATACAAGAAGAAGAAATAGCCCAAAACGAATGGGATAAAAATCGCATCAAGTACCTACAAATACAGACCACCAATCACTTGGGTGGAGGGGGAAGTACTACGTTTACGAAGGAAAGTCTCACCCAATTAAAATCACAGGCAAAAAAGTCAAAGTATATCAATCTTTCAGGCAATGATTTTCTACGTATCGCCGAAGGCCGAAGAAATGACATTTTTATGATAGATGGAAAACCGGCTACGCTGGAAGAAATAGAAAAAACACCCCTGAGTCGCTTTCATTCGGCCATATTCATGGATGCGTGGAACAACGGCCATGCTGAAAAAAAGTATTATACGTTGATTTTTACCGAAAACTAACGCCATGAAAACCCTCACTTCCCCCACGCATTTCACCTTCACCAATCACTTTGGCGTACCGCATTTCAATAAGTCTTTGTTGAAAACGCGCATTGAGATGATGAACAAGTCAAA
>JAIXPV010000591.1 GCA_027486105.1 Runella sp.
CACCGAAGCCGCTGCAACCACCGCATCTTCGGAAGGATACGAAGGCAAGGCCGAAACTGGCAACGCCACCCGAAGCGTAGCATCTACTTTTGACGGAGCGGCCCGTTTGTACTTGTATTTGTAATTCCAAGCCGAAACCAGCGCATCGTATTGAGCTACCGACAGATAAGCCAGCGCCCGCGCCGTATAAGGGGGAGTGGCAAACGGAAATTTAGGATCCGCCAAGGGGTTGGCCGCGTCAGGAACGGGGTATTTTCCATCGGCGTTGGAAGCTGGCGGAATGTTGTAGCGCGCGGCCAATTCCCGCGCTATCTCGTTCCAGCGGTACACCGCACCCGCACCCCAATAGACCACGGCCTCCTGCTGCTCTCTGGTGAGCGTTGTCGATAGTCCTTTCAACGCCGCCAATTCTGCTATGTACTCTGGCGAGCTAACGGAAGTAGGAGCTGGTACGCTGATTTCTTCGGCGGAAGTAAGGAGGTAGGTTTTCCAAGTACCCGCTTTATCATCCAAGTTTACGGGCGAATAACCTACCCGCTGCGGCTCTTCCAGGGTCTTATCACACGCGGCCATTCCCAGCGTCATGATAAAAGCTAAACTGCTGTATTTTAGAATATTTGAAAACTTTTTCATTCTCTTGATTAAATTCAATTATGATTTCTTTACCCCAAACTGATAAAGTACTCCTACCATATAGCTTGTGCTTTGGCCCATATTGAGGCCATTGGTTACATACCCTACCCGAGCATTCACTCCCAACGCTTTCGGTTGAAATTTACCATACCAACCCACCATCGTTGCCTGCATGTTATTGGTGGGGAAGGGCATATCATTGCGGCGTATGTTGTCGCCGCCAATGCAAGAATTTCGCTCAGCCCAGATTTCAGTCTGCCATTTTTGTTTTAATATCCCAATCCTCGCACCCATGTCGTAGGCGTTAGGTACTTTTACTTCGTTGGTGTTGTAGACACGGTCGTCGGCTTGATAGGCATCACGGTCGATATTTATATTGCTACGCCACATGTAAGTTCCGTGAGCAGTAACATAGACTCCCGTTTTAGGATGGGTATAATTAGCCAAAATTCGGCCCGATACCACACGGCATTGCAGGCCAATCGACATCGGCAAAAAGTCAGGGACATAGTTACCCAAAGGAATCGACAGACCAGCCAATCCATTGATAGAGAAACCTTTTATATCCACTGCTTTCACTTTCAACCAAGCGCCCAAGTCTTGAATTCCCTTTTGGCCCATCAAATTACCAGCGCTCGTTTTGGTCCATACGTATGGCAGGCTCAAAATAACATTAAAGCGGTCGGTGATACCAATGGCTGGCATTACCATTATACTCTGGGTGGTGTGCGTACCGATATTGAGGTTTTCACGTTTGAGGGTATTTTCCCAGTATTGGCTCCAACTGCTGTGGGTATACATTGTCCCTATGCAGACAGTTCCTTTTGGCATATAAATAGCATCGTTCGGCATTTGAGCGCGCAGCTCTCCGCCCCAAAGAGCGATGAGAGTTGCGGCCAAAAGAACGTTAAGTAAAGTTCTTTTTTTCATTGTATGTACAAGTTAGTTTTGTAAAAATCTCGCCCTTCACGAGCGCCCCCTAGCTAGATTGTTTATTTAAAACCAGCGGCTTATGTTCACTGATACCGAATAATCAGCGAAGGCGGCATCGCCATGACGCACCCCCAGCGGGTCAAGTTTGTCGGAATAGCTTTTGATACGATTGCGATAAAGGGCGTAAGGGACGGTTACAGCCGCTGAAAACTTGCCTTTCATGTACGCTACACCTGGCTCTACTGAAACAATATACCCAGGACGGCGGAAACCTTTACTTCCTCCAAACACATCCGACGACGGCACCCCTTCTACCCGTCCACCGAGCATCACAGACAGTCCTTTTCCGAGGCTTTGGCTCAGGCCGATACGTCCTGCAAACTGGTCAGCAACCGAAAAATAACCCGTTACTAAATCAATGGTGGTTGCCTCTGGGCTGCGCAGTACGTTGTTGGTCTCTTTGGGATTGAATAGATAATAACCATTAAAATAGGCCGTCAGTGATTTTGTAATCTGTCCATACCCTTGTAACTCAAGGCTGTAACCCACACCGCCATCGCCCAACTGAATCGACTGGTCAACGGGTTTATTGATTACATAATCTCTTTTTTCTTTGTCTAATTTGTGAAAATCACCCGTTACGCCTGGATTGCCCGTTGGAAGTTTAACTCCCGCCCCCAATGCAAAATTGAATTTGGGTAACCTATACGGGTTTATCATCCAATACGTAGCCGATATGCGCATGTCGCCAATGCCTTTTGAATAAGTGTGAAAGCGTTTTTGGTCGGGATTGGCAGTTACAGAGTTGCCATAATGCTCGTATAAAGACGAGCGGTCGTTGTATTGAATGGGTAGATTGACAGCAAATGACAGCCTCGCATTGGGCTGATAACTAATGCCCAAATCGAGGGCGTGCGAAAGGTTGATGACCTCGGTATTTTGTTCTAAACGCTCATGCTGCTCTACATCTCCTTTATAGTGACGAAATGAGCGAAAATAACGATACCCAGTGCTGATTTGCCATTGGCCGTTTTTTTGTTTGAAATATTCAGCCGACGACAGTGAGTTGGCGGCGGTACAGCTCATGTGCCTAACAGCGACACACCCCTGAGAAAAACTTTCGGTAACAAACAACAAGGTCGCTAACGTGTATAATATACGTTTCATATTCAAAATGCGATAATAGGTTATAAATAGATTCATTTGTCTACAGAGAGATTCCGTAGTTAACCCATTTCGAGAAGTAGTGACGGGTAGTTGTATAATTACAAAAAAATGCAATCTGTCTGCTTACTTCGCTGCCGTTGGGTCAGCCTCAATCAATTTTTCCAATTGTCCAAGCGGAATGGCAGAGCCTATCGAAGGAAGGTCGGTGACCGACACCCCGGTTAGACGTTTGGCACAATTCACAGTTTCTGACAGGACACATTCGGTGCGTTGACACAACGAAGGGTGGCGGGCCTTTCTGATTGAGCAGAGGTATCACTGCAAGTAAGCATCGCGGTGGTTGATAACACCACCACAAACAACACCATTTTCATTGGTTTCTCTCCATTGGATTAGTAATCCATGGCAGGATGCAGTTTCTCCGAAGGATTGACCCACAAACTACCGACATGAAAACTAACCTCGCTCGGGTGGCGGTGAATGGAGCAATTGAACTGATTGCAGAAGTGCTTGGTTGGGAGTGGCAAACGAAGAACGCATTGACAAATTTGCCATCAGCGCGTCTGGCCATTCGGTGGATGTATTAGGAAGATATACTTTTACTAAATCACTCAATAATTTAACAGCTTTACTCAGCGGGCTTTCGGGCGATTTAGCCGTTTGGTCCGTAATCTCCTGAATCATTTCCGCAAGTTCAAAAAAGTGATCACGAGCGTGTTGATTTGATTTTAGGGTTACGTACAGCGTGTCGTTTTCGTGGCGCTGATGGGTTACGTTATAAAAATCATCGCCTTTTCGAATCAAACCTTCCTGACCCTCTGAATTCTCCCATGAATTATTATAAGGAAGGGTCGGCAAATGCATTTTAACCGTTTGCCATTGGTCATTGGTCATCACTGGCGACGCCGTCTGGTAGTCGTCCTCAAAAAACAATACCGCAACCGTCAGCCCAAACATATTGTAGAGCAGCAGTAAAAGCAAGCCGATGGCGGTTAGTTTTTTCAATCAGAAAAATTATATTGTATCCAAAGATACTGCAAATGTAAAAAAATATACGAAATATCGAGCATGTTTAGGGCCGAAAATCCATTCTTCAATTGGTTGCCCACAGACTATGCCAAAAAATCATTGGTTTCGTATCTTTGCGCCATGAGAATTTTAAATATTTGCGCTTACACGTGGGCGATTGGCGGTCCGGCCCGCATTATTTATGACCATACCACCGTCGTTTTGACGCTGGGGCATCAAGTAGATATTTTGAGTCCCGCTTCTCCAGGTGACAAAATTTACCCTGCTCCCGAGGGCGCCCGGGTCATTGTTTGTAAGCGCACACAGCCCGTCAGTCGTTTTTTTCCTGAATTTTCGTTGGAGTTATGGGATTTTCTGAAAGCACACATTCATGAGTACGACGTGGTGCATTGCCACGGAATTTGGCATTTTGGCAGCGTGGCGCCCTTTCTGTTTAAACACAATACCCCTAAAGCCATTACGATTCACGGTTTGCTAGACAAATGGGCGCTCAATCATGGTTTTTGGAAAAAGAAAATTTTCTCCATCCTGTTCCAAAAACGCTTTCTAAAGAGGGCTAATCTCATTCAAATCAATAACCACGACGAACTCAACGACCTCAAACAATATTTGGGATTTCAACACCCAAACGTGGCCATCATTCCGAACGGAATGCAATTGGCCGAGCTGGCTGATTTGCCACCAAAAGGCACATTTCGAACAAAATTCAACCTTCCTGCCGACAAGAAGCTTGTGTTGTTTATGGGGCGGCTCAACATAAAAAAAGGCTTGGATTTATTGCTCCCAGCCTTTCAAAAATACACCCAAAACCACGGCGACACCCTACTCATTTTAGCAGGCCCCGACGACGGCTACCAAGCTGAAACCGAGCAATTTATTGAGACACATCAACTGCAAAACAAAATGATTATGGTGGGAATGCTCACGGGCGAAACCAAAAAAGCCGCACTGGCCGATGCCACCATTTTTGCGCTACCTTCTTATTCCGAAGGCTTTTCGATTGCCGCTTTGGAAGCTATGACGGCAGGGGTTCCCGCCTTAGTTTCTGACCGTATCGGGTTTGACGGAACCGTGGCCCAACACCAAGCCGCTCACGAAGTACCGCTCACTGTTGAGGGTGTTTATGAGGGTTTATTAAAATTGCTGCAACAGCCCGATTACGCTAATTCACTTCGCCAAAACGCCCGAAAAATGGTGGAAACCTTGTACGATATTGAGATTGTGGCCACCAATCTGGCGAAAGAATTTGAAAAAATTGCGCAGAAGAAATAAACCAAAAACGCTCGCCCCAATATGGAATTGGTGCGAGCATAACGCCTAAAAGTAAGATTACTCGTGCAAAACTCCGTCTAAACCTAACTCTTCAATGGGAACCAGATTTTCTTCCACAATACTATCGGGAACGAAGATGAATTTTTTATCAAAAATCTGACTACCCACATAATAGCTCACCCAATACTCATTATTGAGGTGAAACACATCGGGCATAATCGGCTCAACGACCACGGATTGCCCAGGTTCGATTTCGGTAAAATAATGCCGCAGCGTTGAGGTCCGTTGCTGCTCTTCTTTCTTTTTTACATCGTCTCCAGAATAGCCCCGTGAAGTGACAAACACGTTGGTAATCAGCGTTGGATTCCGGTTGATGAGGTACACATTCCACTCTGGCTGGTCAAGCTCATTGATGCGGCGAGCAATGGTCACATAAATGCCCGTTACGGGCGTAAAAGAAATATCCTTTTTCATGATTTGAGGTCCTTAAACCCCAAAATTAACAGGTTTTACAGAGATAGGACGTATAAAATATGATAATTACGTGCTTTAACTATCCAGAAACAGGGATAAATTAATCCTTTTCAACAGGGCAAACGCTTTTCCATGGACTTTGACTACAAATTGATGGTGAATGTCCCCGATAGCCGCCAAGGTACTACTACCTGACGGCAGTGGCTCATCTTCACTTGAAGAGCCTGATTTATTTGCAAGCACTAAACAATGACATCATCGTCAAGAACAAAAGAATAAGTTGAGAATTTGTTTTTATCGTTCATGCGTTTTTAAAAAATTACTTGCATTTTGCCAATACTTCGGTGGCCAATTTTTTGGCTAGTTCAAGGTTGGTGGCTTTTTCTTTGCTCACATCAGCAATGACCTGAAATGTGTAACCTTTGAAGAGAACAATCAGCTCGTTTTCTCCCAATTTCCAAACGGCGGCCTCTCCCACGCCCACTACGTTTTCAAACTTGGTGGCAGCAGCCATGTCTTTGGCTATGCCTATGCCCGCGGCTTTTTGCTCTTTGGTGGCATTGGTTTTGTTTTCCACCTGTTTTTCGGCTTTACCAAATGCCACGTCAAGTTCTTTTTTAGTAAGATTGCGGTAAAAAAAACGAAAATTTTCAAGGTCCGATTTGCTTTTCGACATCTTGAACATATCGTCGCCCACCCACGTCAGTCCAATACGGTTACTGACAGGCACGGTCATGTCTTTTCCCATTAGTTTCATGGTACGGGTGCGGTCGCTGGGCCACCTGTATTGATACGTATCCTGGTTGCGGTATTTTGGGGTTGTATTGATTTTGTATTCTTTTTTTGCCTTTCCTATATCGCCTTGGTAGTGCTTTTGAATCGCTGCTAAAGGCAGCAATTGGTCGTATTTGTCTTGGTAAG
>JAIXPV010000050.1 GCA_027486105.1 Runella sp.
GAAAGCCCCAGCAAAAGTTCACACCCTTCTCTAACGGCAAAAGTACCACCCGCTTGGCCAGTGATATAGTCGACAAGGTTATGATCAATAACGTATTTTTGAAACAGAGGATTTCCACCGTGGCGAATCATGATGCGGACGCCGCACTGTTCAGCAATTGATAAATCCAGCGCATCGTCAAAAAAGAACGCTACTTCGTCAGGTTTGAGATGATGGATTTCCAGGAAATGTTCAAGAGCGGCAATTTTATGTTTGATACGAAAATAGCAGAAATCGTAGTGCTCTCGTTTGGCTAATTGAAAAGACATGGTATTCCGCTCTCCTGAAATTATGGCGGTGTAAGGCATCTCGGAGTGAGACAACCACCATCCAAAACGAAGTAAGTTGATTCCCATAGAATCTACTTCACTGAAATTACTGGTTCCGTGTTCGTTTTTTGTGCCGTCGTTGAATACCCCGTCCCAGTCGAAAATAAAGGCTTTTATCTTTTTAAGTTTTTCCGCAAACAGCTCCGCAGGAATAATAAACTCCCCTCCCAATTTGGTGAAAATAGTAGAAGTATTTTGAATCGTATCGGTCATTCCCTTTTTTATTGATTAGCGTAAAAATAGGGAAAACCTCTCAAGGAAGGTGACAATAAGGAAAGATAATTGGAGGCTAACTTCAAACGACTGCTTTAAGTCAGTCGTTTGAAGTTAGAAGATTGAAAGTTTGTTGAATTTCTGGGTAAGAACCTTGGTGGAATCTGTTTGAAGCCAATCATCCAACAATGTTGCGTATACTTCTCGGAAATCAATACTATATTTTAAGTCGCCATTATCTAAGTTGGTTAAATCAGGAGCCTCGTTTAAAATAGGGCGGGTACGTTTTGGCCCACCGACTAAGAATACATTATTGGCGGTGCCGTGATCCGTACCGCTACTCGCATTTTGCTTTACTCGTCGGCCAAACTCACTGAATGTCAAAACTATAACATCATCAAGGCGGCTATTGGCTTTCATATCATTGACAAAAACGTTTACCGCTTCAGCATATTGGCGAAGAAGACGATCTTGTTGGTCATTTTGGCGGATGTGAGTATCAAAACCAGACAAAGAAACGTAGTAGACGCTTGTGCTTACGCCAGATGTAATAAGTTCAGCAATGGTATTAAGACTTTTCCCTAATTCAGTCGTTGGATACATCATTCGAGATTTATTGACTTTTGCTCTCTTGTGTACATATTCGGCAGACGACACGGTCTCAGCTAGCGTTTTATAGAGATAAGCTACATTGTCATGGGTATCTGCTGCGGGAATATCGGCCAATGTTTTGACAAAAGCACTTTGTGTTTGTCGGTATAACTTCTCAGGGTTTTGCAACGATAGCCCATTGACTTGCTGTCCTTTTAAAGCAAGACTTAACGTATCATCAATTTCAAGGGCTTGGTGCGGGAGACAAGACTGGCCGATGCATTGAGCATCTAAATAACGACCAATCCAACCGCTAGATAGATATTCTTCCGAACTGCTTCCTGTTTGCCAAATATCCATTGACCGAAAATGGGAGCGGTCGGGATTTGGGTAGCCTACATTATTGATGACAGAAACCAGTCCATTATCATATAATTCTTTGATTTTTTCCAAGGCGGGATTAAAACCGATTTCATCGTTGAGCCGCAGAACATTATTTTGATTAATGGCAATGGATGGGCGTTCACGATAGTAAATATCATTCCGAAACGGAACCACCGTATTTAGACCGTCATTGCCGCCAGAGAGTTGAATCACCACCAGAATTTTATCGTTGAGCGGTTTTTGTCCCAGATGTTTTTGCTCATAGGCTTTTAAAAATTGAGGAATTAAAAGCGAGCCAGCGGTGGTAAAAGCTGTTTTTTTGAGAAATGTGCGACGTTTCATTATTGAAATACTATTTATGAAAAACGGGTTAGCAAACTTGATATTCGAGTGTACTCATTAAAGAAATGCAAAGTTGTTTTACAGTTTCTGAGCGTTGGGGGGCCGAAACTCTATTTTCTATGTGTGTTATGGTTGTATCATTAATGGGGACCTGTAACAAATAAGATGCCAAGGTTTTGCAAAGAGTGGCGTCGGGAATTGATTCAAATGAATGGGCAAAGGCCTGCCAGTTCATATTGATTTCAAACTTATTCTTGCGGATTGATGGTGGTTCTTCGTTGACATCCCCACTTTCTTTTACGCTGACATCTATGGTTTCGTTGCAAAAAAGCACCCTGGGAAGCTGTAATCGTGAAAGTAGACTAGAACTATCAATCCACGCTTTTCCGCCAGGCCAACCAGCGACATTGGGAGGATTGAAAAGAACTTGACCTAATATTTTTTGGGTGTATAATATGGGCGCTTTATCTACAAAATCAAGATTAAAGGTTCGTTGCAGACCCGCTAGGTATTCTACGGGAGATTTAATTTGCGCTCCGATGTTTATGGGTTGGTAAAACCAGTCGGACGCAAAAACGTATTCCATTAAGTCGGCAATGTCGTAATTACTATGATAAAAACGTTTTGCCATTGCTTCGATGTGAGCTTCGTCTATTTTTTCATTGACAAAGGCGCGATAAATTTTGGTTGAAATGTGTTTGGCTGTTTTAGGATTTGCCAGTAGCATTTCAATGACATCTTCTCCTTTATAATTCCCAGATTTGCCAAAAATGGTTTTGAGACCTTCGTCGTGAAAGTTTTCTCTAAATACGAATTCACCATTAATGTTAAAACCCCATCCCGTAAACGCCCGGGCAGCTTCTTTAATGTCCTGTTCGATATATTTCCCTCTGCCTAGGGTAAATAATTCCATCACTTCTCGGGCAAAATTTTCATTAGGACTACGCTTTCTGTTTTGCTGATTGTTTAAAAACTGTAGCATAGCAGCATCTTTTGACATAGCCATCAACAAGTCACCAAAGTTGCCAAGAGCATGGGTGCGTAGGGTGTTGTTTTGTTGTTGTATGAAGCCAACAGCCCTACTGCGGCAGGCGAAATGGTTGTGCCAAAAAAGAGCCATTTTCTCTCGAAATGCATAAGCAACATTACCCATTTGATCGACCCACGCATCATTGAGGCTGCTAAGGCTTTCACGACGTTCCTGGGCTATAATTTTAAGTTTGCCGCGGAGGTCTTCGCGGGAGCCTCCTGC
>JAIXPV010000329.1 GCA_027486105.1 Runella sp.
ACAGAAAACGCACTAAGGCTAAGTAAGATTCTTGCAATGTATTCAAAATTGATTCAATGCAAAACAACTGATTTTTTTCTCACCCCCCAACTTTTCCGACTGACCCCTTTTTACTTCTCATTCTATAATCATTCTACAACAAAAAACCCCTCAAATCGCGAAATTTGAGGGGTTTTGGATGTTTTTGTGGACGCGTAGGGATTCGAACCCCAAACCTCCTGATCCGTAGTCAGGTGCTCTATCCAATTGAGCTACGCATCCAATTCTTTATATTTCCCGTTGTTTTGGGACTGCAAAGGTAGCTGTTTAAATTTCAATTCCAAACGAAAAATGTGTAAAATTTTCGAACAATCTGCTTCTCCACTGATAATCAACTGGTTTCGAACTGAAAAAATTTACACTTTTATTTCAGCTTTGCTACAATCTCAACTTTAGACCATCATACCCCAGCCGCACAGTAGACGGAAGTTCTTTTTCCACGTCACCGTGTTTACCCATTTTATGACTGACGTGCGTAAAATAGGTCATTTTAGGCTGTAGCCTTTCTACCATGCCCAATGCCTGCTCTAGTGAGTAGTGAGAAATATGTTGATCACGCTGAAGGGCTCCCAACACCAACACATCCAATCCTTTCAACTTGTGTTGTTCAGACTCCGATATGTGATTTACGTCGGTCACATACGCGAAGTTGTTTACCCGAAAGCCAAAAACAGGAAGTTTGTGATGGAGCACGTCAATCGGGATAAAAGTGACGCCTTTGACCTCAAAAGGGGCATTGCTAATTTCATGAAGTTGCAGGCGGGGAATGCCCGGGTAACGGTGCTCGGCAAAAACGTACTCAAATTCGCGGTGGATTTGCTCCAGCACTTCCGCCCGTCCATAAACGGGCATATCGCGCTGCTGAAGGAAGTTAAAGGCACGTACGTCGTCAAGCCCTGCGGTGTGGTCTTTGTGCTGATGCGTGAAGATTACAGCATCCAATTGACTGATTCCTTCCCGTAACATCTGCTGACGAAAGTCTGGGCCAGTATCCACGACAAAGTGATGGCCGTTTACCGCCAAGTGTATCGAAACCCGAAGCCGTTTGTCGCGGTAGTCCAACGAGCGACATACCTCGCAGCTACAGCCAATTAACGGTACGCCCGAAGAAGTTCCAGTACCAAGGAGTGTGACAATCATCTTTAAGAAGTGAGGAGCGAGAGGTCAGGAGCGAGGGATGATTTTTTTACATTCTCGCTTCTCACCTCTCGCTCCTGCTATTACTCTTCCGTTAATTCATTTACAATCTCCACTAGGCGGTCAAAGTTGAGCGGTTTTACCAGCACATCGTTGAAGCCCGCAGATTTAAATTCTTCTTCTGAGTAGTTTTTGGCATTGCCCGTGATTGCCACAACTGGCAAGTTCGATTTTTTCTTATCACCGAGTGCTCGGATGGCTTTTACGCACTCCATGCCGTCCATGATGGGCATGTTGATGTCGAGCAAAACGATGTCAAAATCTTCTTTGTCTACAATTTGCATTACTTGCTCACCGTTTTTGACGGCTGTAATTTCATAATTTTGAAATTCCAAAATCTTACGGGCTAAGTTTTGGATTACGGAACTATCCTCAGCGATGAGAACGCGCTTTTGCGACATAATGTATTAAGTTTTGGTGGTTTACTGTTTTCCTTGCAAAAGAACAAAGAAAAGCGACACTAAGAAACAGAAAAATTAGAAACCGAAAAACTGAAAAATTCAAAAGGGAGCTTTTTTTTTATTATCCGACGAATTTGACTCTTTTTCACAAAAAATCCCACGTTTTAGGCGTGGGATTTTTTGTGAAAAAAAGCGTTAAATCCTAGTTGAAGATGTAGCGAATACCGAACTGACCTTGCCATACGTTGTTTACGTTGATGCTCTTCACGAATGCATCACGCAACAAGATAGTTTCGCCATTTACAGATTGCGTAGCCATACGATAAGTTGGAACACCCGTTGCACTGATAGACGCCATTGTCAATGGGTTGGTTGTAGTTGTTGTTTCGGCTACACCCCACGCATTGTTAATGAGGTTTCCTACGTTCAACACGTCAAAACGCAGACGGATGATATTTTTCTTTCCTTTTGCACCTACCGATACATAAAAATCTTGTTCTACGGTAAAGTCAAAACGAGTCAGCCAAGGTACTTCGGCACCGTTACGCTCAGCATATTGACCGCGACGTGATTTGAGATAAGGGTCATTTTCGATGTAAGCATCAAACGCCGCCGCCTGTTGGTCGGGCGTGAAGGTTTTTCCACCCGCAGTCAAAGTAGCGAAAGTCAAATCGCTTCCTTTGTTTGGTACAAAGATAAGATCGTTGTTCTGACCATCGCCGTTGATGTCACTTCCTGAAGTATACGAGATTTTGAATCCGCTGTTGGAAACCATCCCCAACGTAAACATAGTAGAGCCGCCCAATTTACCGCCGTAGTTCAAGCGGTAGTTGAGGTATCCTACAAAACGGTGACGCAAATCGTTGTCAGACCATGAGGGAGTCAGGAAGTTTTGACCCGCAACTGTTGGGATGTTGGCCAATACCGTACTCGCTACTGATTGGATATCTTTCGCTAACGAGTAGGTATATCCTAACATACCGCTCAAACCTTTGGTAGCAGTTTTTTCCAATTTAGCCGTGAAAGAGTACGAGTAACCTTCTTTCGTGTTGGTCAGGATAAACGCGTTGGTGTTTGCGGCATTGATAAAACGAGCAGGGTTTACGGCAGCTCCTGATAGACCCGAACCAGGGAAACGACCACGCGTATCTGGACCGCTCAAAGTTCTGTTTGGACCATTTAAGTTACCATCAATGTAACGAAGTGCCTGAATATTCTTGTTGTAGATCCCTTCCAAGGTTCCGATTAAACCCCAAGGTAATTTTTGGTCAATCGCTAAGTTAGACTTCCAAATGACGGGGTTTTTCAATCCATCTACCGAGGCGTTAATTACGTAAGCGGGAAGCCTAGTTATATCGGTTGTAGCAGGCTTATAACGGCTTGGGTCCAATGTAAACGGATAGGCAGTGGTATTGGTAAAGTTCAATACAGCGGTGTTTACCCCGTTGTTACCCAATTGGTTTGAGACCAATACTTGTGGAATACGTGATACGAAAATACCCGTTCCACCTCTAATCTGGGTTGTTTTGTCACCTTTTACATCCAAGTTAAAACCGATACGAGGAGAGACCAAAAGTTTGTTACTTGGGAAAGTCCCCGTGCTTACTTTTAAGTCTTTACCGTTTTCATCTTTGTAAGTCAGACCAGCAACGACAGGGTTGCTGAAGTCCTTGGCTAGATCATCATTGTAATCAAACAGGTCAAAACGAACACCCCCAGTAATTTTGAATTTGTCATTTACCTGAAATTCATCCTGTACATACGCCGTATAGGTCGATTGCTTCAAGGTCTGCAAAGGCTCCGCTCCGTTTGGCAACAACGAATAACGGTAGTTGAAACGTGCTACTTGTACTGGAGAAGTAGTCAAGTTTGGATCAGCTTTATAGGCCAGCGCGGCAGTTTTAAAGTCTGCAATTGAATTAAACACCCATACCCCGTTTGAAGAAGGGAAAAACACGTTGTTTGACGTAAAGTGCTCATAAGCTAAGCCCAAAGTCAGGGTATGCTTACCCGCGAAGTAGCTCAAGTTATTGGTAAAGTTTAACGTTGAGTAGTTTAGCTTGTTGTTAGGTGTAAAAGGGTCAAAACCCGTAGAAGTGTAGGTGCTTCCGTCCTTCAAAATGTCAATCGTTGGAAAGATTTCATTCTTATACTGACGATCTTCATTTTGCTTGTTATAAGTAGCAATGAAGTTATTGGCAAATTTACCACCAAAATTAGAGTTCAATTCAGCAACCAAAGAACGAGTGTTATCCGCAATCAAATAACCGGTATTTTCGGGCGAAAGCGCCAAAGAAGAGTTCGTACGGTTACCATTTCCTGCGGTGTTGCTACTGTTACTGTTGCTGATGATGGCACCCGACTGTGAATTGTGGTGCGAGTAGCGCAACGTCAATTTGTGGTTGTTGTTAATGTTGTAATCAAGACGAACCAATCCTTTGGTACTTTTAACTTCATTGTTAAAGTTGTCGATAGCCCCTGATTCATAATTGAAGTTGGTCTTCATAAAATTGGCAAGATCAGTCAAGTCATCATACGTGACGCGTGATACGTTACCCGCCGCACCCGCACGAGCCGCCACCCAAGTGGTAGCTGGTGTAGAGCTGGTAAAGTTCTCGAAGTTGGCAAAAATGAACAACTTATCTTTTATGATTGGCGCACCAACGCGAAAACCAAACGTCTTCTCGTTGATGTTCACCGTTGGTAAATCTCTTCCGTCTGCTTTTTTACCGACCAAGTTGCTACCTCTCCCAAGGTAGTAGGCTGAGCCCGTCACTTCGTTTGTTCCTGAGCGAGTAACGGCGTTGATACCAGCACCCGCAAAACCCGATTGACGTACGTCGAAAGGAGCAATGTTGATTTGTACCTGCTCAATCGCATCCAACGACACGGCGGTAGTTCCAGTACGTCCACCAGCCTGAGCCGATGACCCCAATCCAAAACCGTTGTTAAACACCGCACCGTCAATGGTGAAGTTGTTAAGACGGCTATCCTGACCCGCAAATGAGCGACCGTTGCTGTAGGCGTTATATTTGGTGATGTCATCAATCGTACGACCAATAGTAGGCAAGCTGTTTACAGCGTTGAGACCCAATGTAGTAGCCGCCCCCGTACGTCCCGAAGAGAAAATATCCGAACGACCGCTGGTTACTACAATTTCCTGAATTTCTTTTCCATCTTCAACCAACGAGAAATTAGCATCAGCAGAAGCGCCCAAGTTTGCAACAATGTCTTCTTTAGATTGTTCTTTAAAGCCAACAAAAGTAACCGTAACTTTGTAGGGTCCACCCACCCGTACGGATGGTAAAACGTAACGCCCTCTTTCGTTGGTAACTGTTCCGTATTTTGTTCCAGAAGGTAGGTGAGTAGCTACAATGGTAGCACCCGGAAGCTCTGTTCCCTTGTCATCTTTTACAATACCCCGAATTGAAGACGCGGTAACTTGGGCTTGGGCCGATGGAAAAATCATAAAAAGAGAAGCTACGACTGCGAAAAGTGCAATTATTACCCTCTTCCTTTGTAAATGTTTAACATTCATAAATTTGGGAATTTTGGTTAGAATTGTGTTTGGTAAAATCAGTTGGTTGATGTCAAAAATCGCTGCAAAGAAACAAGAAAATTATGGGACAAACAAAAGCACTTTGGAAAGAAAATAGTACGTTAGCAGACCTAAACGCCTGATTTATTGAAATAATACATTTTTTTATCGTTTTTTTTCCAAATCCATCGGTTAAATAATTGTTAACAACATTTTTGACCTTGTTTTGACCTTAAAATGGCTTTTTTGTCACAAAAAAACAAAACTTAAACCCAAGTGTAAACCAATAAAACATATTGGTTAAAACCTTGAAATCGTACAAATTGCCCTAATTCAATAAATGACGTCATAAATTAACATATACAGTGAATCCAAAACTTTATCTGGTCCCTACGCCCATCGGCAACTTAGAGGATATAACTCTGCGCGCCATCAATATGTTGAAAAGTGTAGATGTTATTTTGGCCGAAGATACCCGCACGTCGGGGCATTTGCTCAAACATTTGGGTATCAGCAAACCCTTACAGAGCTATCATATCCACAACGAACACCAAACAGTGCAGCGAATTATTCAACGTATTCTGAAAGGTGAAACCATGGCCTTGATTTCGGATGCGGGTACCCCAGCAGTATCTGACCCGGGCTTTTTGCTGGTACGTGAATGCCTCAAAAACGGCATCGACATCGAATGTCTGCCCGGACCTACGGCGTTTGTACCCGCCTTGGTCAATTCAGGACTACCCACCGACCGCTTTACCTTCGAAGGTTTTTTACCCCACAAAAAAGGCCGTCAAACGCGCCTCACTGAACTAAAAGAAGAAGAGCGGACGATGATTTTTTACGAATCGCCGCACCGCCTGCTCAAATCGCTCCAACAGTTTGTGGAATACTTCGGGGCCGACCGTCAAGCCTCTGTTTCGCGAGAATTAACAAAGCTTTATGAAGAAACCATCCGTGGGACTTTAACGGAAATTATTGCTTATTTTGCCGAAAAAACAATCAAAGGTGAAATCGTTATTATCGTTGCAGGGAAACCATAAAACTGTAGGGGCAGGCCCGCTGCGGCGGTTCCTTGCGTCTGTCCAAGGATTCACGTCTGTCTATTTTACCCGTAAGTCTGCCCCAAATCATATGTTTAACAACTGCATAATCTCTGTTCTTGGGCATGTTGCTGTCAGAACAATCTCTTGCCTGTTTATATTTTTCTTTACCCTTACCGGGGGACATTCTCCCCTATTTGCCCAGTCACTGAGCAAAGAGGCCAAGGTAAGCCTCATTACGGTATCGCCAGGAGAAGAATTATACAGCAGCTTTGGCCACAATGCACTTTGGGTTTCAGACCCTATGCAGGGCATCGACAAAGTCTATAATTATGGGACTTTTGATTTTAGAACCGAGGGGTTTTATATCAAGTTTATGCGCGGCACCCTCCCCTATCAGTTGTCGGTTTCGCCGATGTATTACACGATGTATGGCGCGCAGGCCGAAAATCGCAGCGTGACGGAGCAGGTATTGAATCTTTCGCAAAACCAAAAACAAAAACTGTACGATTACTTGGAGAACAATTACCTGCCCCAAAATCGACAGTACGCTTATAAATTCTTTTACGACAACTGTGCAACGCGCCTACGGGATGCACTAAAAACTGCCTGCGGGGATAGTTTACAATATTACAATCAACCTATTCGCGGAACATTTGAGGCTAAAAGTTACCGAAATTGGATGAACAGCTATCTCGGCAATAAACCTTGGGCCCGTTTTGGTATGAATTTGGGCATCGGTTTACCTTCCGACCACGTAGCTACCCCTCAAGAAGAAATGTACTTGCCCAACAACCTAAGAGACCACGCTGACAGAGCGAAAGTTGGGCAACAAAAGCTAGTTCTGCAAAAAAACAAACTTTTTGAGGCAACCCAACCTGACATTATTTCTCCCCCTTTTTATGAGTTATTACTAGGTCCGCAGTTTATTTTCCTGTTACTGATGGGCGTTTTTAGTGGTCTTACTACTTATCAAAAAAGGCGCGAAAAGATTTCATTCCTTTTTGATAAAATCATCTTCACGGTTGTTGGATTGGCGGGGTGGCTTTTGCTCTTACTCTGGATTGCCACCGACCACGGCGTCACCAACTGGAATCCTCATCTACTCTGGGCCTTTCCCCTACATTTTCCTTTAATGCTGTTTTTGGGGAACCCCAGACACAGCAATTGGGTAAAAAAATATGTGCAATTATGTCTTATTTTACTGGTCATTTTTGGTGTGGGCGTGATTGTGAGTAGCTTAGTCTTAGGTACGGTTATCGGTCAACCCATTGAAGCGTTTTTTTTGATTTTCGGTCTCTTTTATCGCCTCAACTTTCTCCGCAAACGCGTTTAAGCCATTCCAATTTATCCATTACAAATACCATGAATCTCGAACTTATTACCCACCAAACCATAGAAATTGTCCGCGAAGCGGGAGCTTTTATCAAACACGAAGCCGCCAAGTTTGACCGCTCGTTGACCGAGTACAAAGCCGCCAACAACCTGGTGTCGTACGTAGACAAAGAAACAGAAAAACTGTTGGTAACGGGCCTACGCCAAATCTTGCCCGAAGCAGGTTTTATCACCGAAGAAGGCACCGCTGGCGAAGAATCCAATCCCGACGAGCTGTATTGGATCATTGACCCCCTCGACGGCACCGCCAATTTCATCCATAGCTTGCCCGTGTATTGCGTCAGCGTGGGATTGGTAAAGAATAAAATACCCATTGCGGGTGTCATCTATCACTTAGGTACCGAAGAGCTATTCTACGGTTGGCAAGGCGGTGGTGCGTGGAGCGTCAGCTTACGATATATGCTTGGCGGATTACCGTTGGACAGTACTTTTCTTCAAGGAGCTACCCGCCTAAAAGTTTCGGTAGCCACTACCCTCAGCGACAGTCTGTTGGCCACTGGCTTTCCATATTATAAATTTGAAAAACAGGACCGCTACCTCAAAGTGCTTGAAACGCTCATGCAGAGCTGCCACGGACTACGCCGTATGGGCGCGGCAGCCATCGACTTGGCCTACGTAGCAGCGGGGCGTTTTGAGGCATTTTATGAATACAACCTCAACTCGTGGGACATGGCCGCGGGTGCGCTCCTCATACTGGAAGCAGGCGGTCAAATCACCGATTTTTCGGGTGGCCAAGAATGGCTTTTCGGCGGTGATGTCATTGCAGGTTGTGGGGCTCAAGCCGAGCTTTTGGAAGTAATTAAAAAACATTGGGCCTAGCAGAAACGGCCTTTCTATGTTTTGAAAACTTGGAAAGGCGCCAAATCTTCCGAATAATTTAAAATAAGCGTCAGAATTACAGTGTTTTACAAAAAAATATCAATTGTTTTACGCTTATATCTTCTCCTAATTATTTCTTTCGACCTATCGAAAATAAAAGCGGTGGCCCGTTGCCGAGCCACCGCCTCTTAAGTATACAACATGGCGCTAAAATCAGGCCAATTAGAAACGGTCGAGGTTCATCACTTTGTTCCAAGCCGCCACAAAGTCCTTCACAAACTTCTCCTGCGCATCTCCACATGCGTACACTTCCGCCAAAGCACGAAGCTCCGAATTTGATCCAAAAATCAGGTCAACCCGGGTGCCCGTCCACTTGAGTTCGCCCGTTGAACGGTCACGGCCCTCAAACACATCTTGGTGAGCTGAAGCCGATTTCCAAGTAGTGCGCAAATCAAGTAGGTTGACAAAGAAATCGTTGGTAAGTGTCTCTGGACGCTTGGTAAATACGCCATGTTTAGAAAAACCATAGTTCGTATTCAAAACACGCATACCACCCACTAGCACGGTCATTTCAGGTGCCGTCAGGGTCAATAACTGTGCTTTATCAACTAGCATTTCTTCGGCAGATACCGTGTACTTGGTCTTGGCGTAGTTGCGGAAACCGTCGGCTTCTGGCTCAAGAACCGCGAAAGATTCTACATCAGTTTGCTCTTGAGTGGCATCGGTACGGCCAGGTGTGAAAGGAACGGTCACGTCATAACCAGCTTTCTTAGCTGCCTGCTCAACGCCTGCACATCCACCCAACACTATCAAATCAGCAAGAGATACCTGCTTTCCACCCGACTGCGCACTGTTGAACTCCTGCTGAATGCCCTTAAGTTTATCAAGTACATTCGTCAAAAGACCTGGGTGATTAACGTCCCAATCTTTCTGTGGGGCAAGGGCAATACGGGCACCGTTTGCACCACCACGTTTGTCGGAACCACGGAAGGTAGATGCTGACGCCCAAGCGGTTGATACCAACTGAGACACCGACAGGCCCGAAGCAAGGATGCTTGCTTTCAAGGAAGTGATGTCTTGCGCGTCAATTAGTTCATGCGTAACGGCCGGAACAGGGTCTTGCCAAATCAGCACTTCAGAAGGTACTTCTGGGCCAAGATAACGAGCGATAGGGCCCATATCACGGTGGGTCAATTTAAACCATGCGCGGGCAAATGCGTCGGCAAACTGATCGGGGTTCTCATGGAAACGTCTTGAAATCGGTTCGTAAATAGGATCTACTCGCAAAGCGATATCG
>JAIXPV010000368.1 GCA_027486105.1 Runella sp.
AGGTCAATAAACAAACCCTATTGACCAAATTACAAATAGAATTGGACATCTTTCGACAACATCATCAAGAGGGTGAAATATTGAGTCATTTAGCACCACAAATTTTTCTAGGCAATTTTAACGCTTTCAAAACAAGTTATCAAGGGATAAAGGCTTGGGCATCTTCGGCCTGTTCGTTAGAAAAGCCCCATTTATTTCCGCTGATTGTTTTGGCACTCATGAACTACTTCAATCCCGCTATATATTATGAACGGTATTGCGCCATTGAATTTAGTGGAGAAGAGTGGGAAGGGATTGTCACCGACAAAAACGAAGGGGAATATCCTACTGTGTTTTTTATAAGAGCGGTTGAACAGTATAATAAGTAAACGTACACTATTATTCACGCAAAGCCCCAGATAAATACTCATAACCTTAGACTTCTGCCTGAATGAAGCTTTCGTTCAAGCTTTTGTACTTTCCATTTTAAAAAAAATTCTTTTTTTTACCCAACCAAAGGACGTAATTAATTGCAGTTTTGTCTATACCTTTATACGTATATCGTATGTCCTTAACCCGAAACGTTTGATAAAACTCTACTATGTACCGCTTTAAAATCACAAAAAAGCAATTGCTTTACTTTACCTTTTTTTTTCTTATTCAAATTGCAAAAGCCCAAGAAATAAAACCTGTATTTGAGGGATATAAATTGATGAGAAGCGATGAAAATGAGGACTTTTGGCGAAAAAACAAGCCAACAAAGCCATTTTTATACCAATTAAAACTCATTTTACTCAATCCTTCCCAAAGCGTTAATTTTACCATTGGCGGTCAAATACGAACCCGTTATGAAGTCTTTCAAAATGATACATGGTCAGACAATCCAAGGCAAGACAAAGGTATCTACGGGCACCGACTTGCCCTTCATGCGGGCTTGCAATTAGGCAAATACATTCGGTTTTTTGGCGAATTATACCACGGTTTTTACGGTCAAAAAGTCTTTTCTCAATACGAAAAACTAGACCTGCACCAGGCCTTGGCCGAGTTTACCTTGCCGTTGGAAAGTACCCACTTGAAGTTAATTGCGGGGCGGCAGGAATTCAACTGGGGTACTGGCCGGATCGTTTCACTCCGCGAAGCGCTAAATATGCGCCGGAGTTTTGACGGAGCGAGATTAATTTCAAAATCCCATAAGTTAAAAATTGAGGGATTTTATGCGCTGGAAGTCCTCCCTCAATTTGACCCTTTCAACAACAGCTCTCGTTATGCACCCAAGTTTTGGGGGTTAAATTTCGCTTTTTCAATGCCCAAAAGACTGGGTAACCTAGAGTTGTATTACTATGGTTATCAACGAATTAATGCAAAATTTCAGAATGCTTCTGGCCTTGAAACGCGTCATTCGCTAGCGTTTAGGGCCTCAATCGAAAACGGAAAACACTTTAATCATAACTCAGGTATTATTTACCAGTTTGGAAGCATCGACAAATCAGATATAAGCGCGTGGTCTTTTCAATCAGATATGCATTATATATGGAGCGAAGCCCGCTATAAACCCAATCTGGGACTCAAATTGGAGTACGTAACGGGCGATAAAAATGCCTCGGATCAACAATTAAATACGTTTAACCCCATGTTTAACAATCCGTCCTACTTTGGTTTGTTGAACAAAATGACCTCGATGAATTTAAAAGGAATACATCCGTCTTTTCAAGTGAGTCTTAAGCCCACGTTGAGGGTAAAAGCAGAGGCTAATTTTTATTGGAGAGCAAACAAAAATGACGGACTATATGCCCCCTCTTTGGCCAACATCAGAGCTGGAAAAAGTACGCAGGATAGTTACATCGGTACGCAGTTGGGGGCTTCGTTTGAGTGGGATTTGAGCAAAAACGTCACTTTTTCTAATGAATTTGCTTATTATGTAGCTGGAAAATACCTCGAAGATAGCGGGGGTTCTGAAAATATAACCTACAACGTGACAACTCTTAATTTTAGGTTTTAACCCCACTAAAAAACACCAATGAAACCGTTCTTCATCAATCCACTTGATACCGTACTGCAGCTTTACCAGGATTGGGAACGGCATTTTCCATTCCTGAAATTGCGGATTTATTCTCCTTCGCATCAACTGATTGACGAAAATGCTCTGACTCTATCGCTCAAAGATCTTTCATCAACAATCGACAATCAAGCAAATCTCAAAGTTGACCCCAAAATGACCGTTAGGGTATTTGTTGAAGCCTTTCAAAATGCCTTTGGCTTACAGGCCGCTGTACTACGCCATATGGGTTATTCGTGGGATGAAACCGAGAATACCGACCTTTTGACATTAACGGAGCAAAACCAAAAAGGCAAAGTACAATCTCAGATTTACCGCACCAAAGCACCCTAAAAGTAAAACCCACATAAACACCTAAGGATCAATCCATAAGAAAAGGGATAATATTATCATTGATTAATGTTTCGATGGCATGATGGGTATCAACTTTGATGGAAAACTCAACATAATCTTCTATAGAATACGCTATTTCAAAACGAGCAGGCACGTAATCACTCTCTCTTAGGTCTGAAATTGTAGGCTCCGATTCGCGTTTTTTTAGCCGCTCCCTGATAGTTTCTTCCGTAGCCGTTGTTTGAATAACTCCCAAACGAACCCCCTTTTTGTGACAAATTTCTCGCAGCTGCTTCAAGTATTCTTTATTGCGGTAAGTTGCGTCCAAAATCACCGCCCCAAATTTGTCAACTTCGGCAAAGGCTTTGTCGGCCAATTCTTGATAAACCCCATCGGTCACTTGTGTTTCGTATAAGTGTACACGTTCGGCATCGGGCAAACGTCTGTACAAGTCAATACTTGCCTGTTGTTTTCGGATTATATCCGAACTCAAAACCGAAAGACCAAGCTCTTTGGCGAGGGCAGTAGCCAACGTTGATTTTCCAGTAGCTCCACCACCCATGCACACAATCACCGTCGGGACCGAACCCAAAACAGCGTATCGAAAAGCCAATTGGAAATAACGCGCCGCTTTTTGTTGACTTTCTAGCCGTACTTCCCACGACACTTCTGGCTCTCGGAATTTAATGGTATCGACCTTTCCCCGAACGCAAGCGCGATAAATTTTATAAAAATTCAACAGCCCACTCACATCCTCTTTCTCTAACACTGCCAGTAGCTTGTGTTGAATATAAACCGCCTGCGGATAGCAATGGCGATATTCTAAATCCATCAAAAGAAAGGCCAAATCATTGAGCCAGTCTAGACACCGCAGTCGCTGACTAAATTCAATACAATCATAAATAGTAACCGTATTTTGCTCAATATGAACATGTTCTGAGCGTAAATCACCGTGACCTTCGATGATTTTACCCAACTGTATGCGCGTTTCTAGTAGGCTTTTATTGCTTTCAAGGAATTGAAACAAAGCCGTTTTTATCCATTGCGCCGCCATAGGGCTCAATGTTTGTCTGATGGAATTGATAAAATCAGACGTAATTTCCAACAATGTAGCCTTGAGGGATTCAACGTTTGCATAGGCTGAAATTTCGGGGGAAGAAGGCGCATTTTGATAGAAAATCAGCAGGCGATTAGCCAATAAATCCATTTGCGACAGGGCAAAATCAGGCAATTTTAAACGGTTTATTAATAAATTTTCGTCTGAAAGCCTTCGCATTTTAATTACATATTCAACCACTTCACCCTTAGTATAAAAACTCAGTTTTTTCCCGTCCCAATAAATGGGCAAAATCCCTAAATACAAATCAGTACTGAGCCGTTGGTTCAATCGAACTTCTTCTTGACAATAAAATAAGCGTTTTTCGAGAGTGGAAAAATCCAAAAAGTCAAACAGAACATTTTTTTTTAGCTTAAACACAAACTGACTCGTTAGGGATACTACCGAAATATGGGTTTGAAGTATTGAGACCTCATTGGTAGGGAAATCGTAAGAAGTTTTGTCTGACAAAAACTTGATAAAATCAACAAGAGTAGGAACTGAAGCCATAATGCTTGCAAGGTTTGTTACAATTAAAGCATTAAAACCAACATTTTACTAATCGCCTGGAAGCATTAAGGGATTAGCAGCCACCAGTATAAAAAGTTGACAATTCAAATTTGGGCATTTATGTGAATATCAATCATTAACCTGAGCAATATCATGTTTAACCCGTTATCAAAAGTATAAATTTGATGGTCTAAGATTGCAAAACAGCAATAACGGTGGTACAATTTTATCCCAATGAGCATGACACCCAAAATGGCCTCTCCCAAAATATACGTTTGGGTTATAGTACTATTACTTGCCTGTAATCATATGGCACTTATTGCTCAAATCCCTTACTTGACCGCCGAAAACAGTCAAAGCGACATTTATCTCACCAATACACACTCAAACTTTCTCCAGAAAACTACCGCTCTGATGGCGTCATCCACCCCTCCTAGGGTAAGAATCGCCTATATCGTCCCGTCCAATCGTACTCCTCAGGCAAATTACAAGGAAAGCCTGCAGTTTGCCATTGAAATGGCCCAAATGTGGTACCGAAATGCAATGAATCAAAATGGATTTGGACCAAAAACGTTTATTTATGAGCAGGAACAAGATTCTCCAAGGCCCAAAATACACCTCGTAAATGTACCAGAAACCGATGGCTATTTAAGAGGAAGCGAAAACGACGGGTATGGATTATATGCCAGAACAGAGGCCGCGGCCAAAAATGCTGGTCTTAGCATAGGTTCTGACGGGGAAGTATGGATATTGATTCCAGAGACCCACGTTCAAAGGCCAACTGGGAGTTTTTTTGGTACCCTTGCCTTGGGTGGAGGGGGCGGAAGCGGCAACAACTCTGGCCTTGCTCAACTAGGCAGTACCGTCATTCAACTATTTGACCCTCAAAGGTTAATCGATGATACTCCCTACGCAGGACACATAATTCCCGAATTAGGGCCTTATCCGTTGGTACAAGACAGCTCTTTTGTGTGGTTTGAAGGCCACACCTTTAGTACGGTTGCATCTTCTTATTTGGGAGCACTATGCCATGAAATGGGCCATGCTTTTGGCCTTAACCATGATGCCCGCCAAGATAACAACTTCTTTGGAGGCCTAATGTACAATGGTTTAAGGGGAATTAGAGGCAGTTTTTTCCCGACACTTTTCCCCACCAACTACACCCGTTTAGAATACGGCTCTTCGCTACAATTGAACGTGAGCCATTATTTTAACCGAAATAACAATATTACAACAGTTCCGACGCTGTATACCTTCACCTCAGGTGCAGTCACGCCCATCAATGGACTATTGAATATTCAAATGGCCGCTTATGATATTGACACCCTTTCGTACGTTTTGTTGTACGATAAAAATGGTGAAGTGATTAACGAAGTGTCGGTCAACTATACAAGTATCGGGCTCACCTTACAGACCCCCTACTACACCGCAGGCATCAATAATGAGTTTTATATTTCGGTGGGTGATAAACAAGGAAATCGAAAATTAAGCCCAAAATTCAACATCTTCGTCAATGCTGGTAGCAATCAAGCGCCCAAACCCTTTTTAAAGATTTTGTATCCCAATGCTCCGTCTCAAGGCAGTAATACCGTTTTTAATAGCCGAAGTTCTGATGACTTTGAAAAAGGTACTTACAGCACGGAATTTGATATAAACAACGACGGTGTTTACGAAACTCCCCCACTCACCTCAAACGAATATTTCCATGAACTTACCCAAACGGGCCCCTATATGGCCAGAATCAGGGTAACTGACGCCCTAGGTGCATTCTCGGTTTCTAGCCCAATTAGCGGGAATTTTGGCAATACGTGTGGTGTAGATCCTCCAAGAATCAGCGGTAAAAACAAAGTTTGCTCAGGTTCTCCCATCCAACTCACCGTTTATGGCTGCTATGGCACATTGATGTGGTCAAATGGCGAAACAACGGCTTCCATCGTTGTAACGCCAACTTCTACAACAGTTTATAGCGCTACTTGCAGTTACGGATGTTCGGCTCAAACCAGTCTGCCCTTCACAGTAGAAGTCACATCCAATACCATTACCTTATCAAATATCGCTACTCCAGGCCCTCAAATTGCTGCTCAAACGCTCATTTCAACCCAACAAATACCTCCAAGCACTATGGTATCTTACTTTGCAGGAAACAGTATTGAACTTTTGCCAGGATTTTATGCGGCCAATAGCAGCATTTTTAATGCGCAGATAAAGAGTTGTAATACACCTTTGGCCAATAATGATTCTTTTAGCGCAGTACCTGGCTTCGCCCGAACCTTGAAAGTATTATCCAATGATTTTAATCCCCATGGCTTACCCATCTCAAATTTATTGGAAGTGTCGCTGCCCGAAATACTCGTTCAACCCACAAAAGGAACGGCTACGGTCAACCCCGACGGTACTATAAATTATAATCCGAATGAAAATGCCACAGGAACCGACACATTTGTGTATTCATTATGTAATAAATTCGCCCCCTCCTTTTGTGCCACTTCGCAGGTGAGCATCGACCTAAACTACCTAAACCCCATTGTCAACGCGGGTTTTGAGACGCCAGTTACTTTCAACAATCCCCCTTGGCAAAAAGGTGGCTGGAAAACCTACCAAGCTGTATTTTCATGGCTATCTGGTCAGGGACGAAACGGTTCAAATGGCATCAAGATTTATTCAGGACCTCCTGTTGGGCCGGTAGTAAGCAATGATGTGTACGTATATCAGACAGTAACATTGAACCCCAATACCGATTATGTAGTAAACGGCTGGGTAAAAACAGAAAATATAACCACCAACTCCAATCCAAACGGAGTAGGTGCTTGCCTTAGCTTGATTATTGCGGGCAATAACTGGCCCCCAATAAGTAGCCATTTAAAAGGCACGAATGATTGGACCCGGCTATCTCTTTCGTTCAACTCGGGGGCAACAGGTACCGTTACCGTTGCCTGCCGTTTGGGCTATGCCAATGCAGACTCAGAAGGCACTGCTTATTTTGATGATTTGATCATCGTTCCTCAATTTCCCTAAAAATACTACCAGTGGGCTCGACGTAGTTTGTCAGGATGTAAAATATGAATACCACCAGATGTTGACATCTCAATAAGCCCATCCAGTTTAAACTCACTTAAAGTCCGAATCAACGACTCCGTTGCCGTACCCACCATTGCAGCCAAGTCATCCCGCGAGAGCTGAATTACTTTATCAGAATCAAGGTTTTGAAGACGCAGTAACGTATCAGCCACCCGTCTACGTAGGGAGTTGTAAGCCATAACCAAGAGCTGCTGCTCTCGCTCTTCTACCTGATAAGCCAATAGTTTGACAAACATTTCACTCATCTCATGGTCTGTCAGAAGCAATTGTTCAAATTCAGTCCTGGGGATATAAATTAATTCTGAATTGACCAACGCAACGGCCGAGTCAATGTAGTAGCAACTATCAAAAAGCGCAGTATAGCCCAAAAAGTCGCCCCCATTGTATATTCCTGTAATAAACTCTTTGCCATCAGCATTGGCCCGAACCGTTTTAACTTGTCCTGATTTGATATAAAACAACCGCGTAGGGTTATCGCCTTCCATATATATATATTGTTTTTTTTTAACGGTATGGATTTTTCGTTCAGATAAAATACGCTGTAGATTCCCCTTTTTCGAAGGCTTTTCTGAAACATGATTCGAATTTATCGGCATTGAAGCCTCCTCCTCCTGATTGGCCTTAAGATGAGATACTCGTTTTAGCCGACTTTCGATGGCACTGAGCAACTCACTTTCTTCAAAAGGCTTCGTAATGTAATCATCAGCCCCCAAATCCATTCCTTTTCGAAATTCATTTCGATCTGTTTTGGCGGTAAGAAATATAAATGGCACATTAGAAAGTTTTGGATTCGTATTAAAAATTTGGAGCACTCCATACCCGTCCAAGATGGGCATCATAACATCACAAATGACCAAATCGGGCTTATTTATCAGCGACTTTTCTACCCCAATTTTTCCATTTTCGGCAGTTTGAACCTTGTAACCAACCATTTCCAAAATCTCAGCTGTATTTTCACGAATCCCTTGGTTGTCTTCAATTAAGAGAATAGTTTTCATAAGGTTATCTAGGATTGTGTTTTAATACAGTTCTCTGACTAAATCAACTGAGGTAATCCCAATTTATATACCTAATTAGAGCCCCATTAAATATCCATAACAGACACAGCATCATAACTGACAAAAGTCAGTGTTTAAAAAAAATGTGACTCAAACATCCAAAAAACGGAAAGAAAGAGTACAAAACTCTTATAATCAACATTTTACAACAAACAACCAAATTAATCACAATTGGTTGTTTTCATTAATGAGCCGCACTGCAAAGTATTCAAAATAGACTTATAAGTATAAATTTATTTTACAATAGGTATAAATTGGGGTGAGATTATTAGGAAGTACAACGCCAGTGGATAGGCATTTTCATTGAAATAAAAAACCTGCACGACAGGGTCATACAGGTTTGGAAGTATTACTCAACGTTATGAAATATAGCATATATACGAAGCCTTTCAAATTTTACATGTTGTCCTATATTTTTTTTAACCCATTAAAATTAAAAGCAACCAAATTTTAAACGTCTATTTCATCCAAAGACATTGAAAATAGAACACTAAAAAGCATACTTTAAATATACACTTAAATGGAGTCAATAAAATATAAAAATA
>JAIXPV010000464.1 GCA_027486105.1 Runella sp.
AACTTTAATAAATATTTCAAGTATTTCACAGGAAAAAGCCCGATTCAGTACCAGCGAGAATACCAGGATTAAGTATTCACCATGTATTCAATTTTATCTGCCGTGCATCATTGGTGGGCATGTTCCTGCTTTTTCAGTCTTCCAAAAAATCAAGGTCTTTGTCGTGGGTCTCAGCCATGGTTAGGGTGCAGTAAAAGCCAATCACAAAACACAACGCCCCCACCAATGCCCCCGATTCTATTACATTGAATTCATTTTTCAACCAACCAAACAGCGTCGTCATCAATACCACCGTGCCGCGCACCATATTGGGAATGGTGGTAGCGGCCGTGGCACGCAGGTTGGTGCCAAACTGCTCGGCGCCAATCGTGACAAACATCGCCCAATAGCCAATACCAACACCCAACAGCAAAGTAAGACCATAAAAAACCGATGCCCGCTGAACCCCTCCGAAAAGGTAAGCAGCCGCGAATACCAGCGTAAACAGCATTAGATACAGTACCGCTTTTTTTCGGGAATGCAACCCATGACTCAGAAAGCCACTGGCCAAGTCGCCCATTGACAGGCCGATGTAACACCACATGATCGAAAGACCCGGTCGGATAGGTTCGGCGATATTCAACGCTTTACCAAATTCATTACTGAAAGTAGCCAAAATCCCAATCACAAACCACGTCGGCAGACCCATCCCGATGCATTTCAAATAACGAATCAGGCGGTCTTGGTTCGTAAACAATGAAAAGAATTTGCCTTTTTGTACCTGCTTTTGAGATTTGATATTTTCAAATACACCTGATTCAAATACCCCGATGCGCAACAATAAAAGCGTAATGCCCATACCCCCGCCGATGAAATAGGCCGTGCGCCAATCAAAGAACTCGACCGTAAAATACGCCGCCACCGCGCCTAACAGGCCCACCCCCGCCACCAGCGAGGTACCGATGGCCCGCAGTTGTTTGGGTAATATTTCGGAAACAAGAGTAATGCCAGCCCCCAACTCACCAGCCAGACCGATGCCCGCCACAAAACGCAGCATTTTGTATATTTCGGGCGATTGAACAAACCCACAGGCGATATTGGCAGTGGAATAGGTCAGGATTGAGCCAAAAAGCACCGAAAGTCGACCTTTTTTGTCACCTAAAACTCCCCATAAGATGCCCCCCAGCAATAGGCCCGTCATTTGCCAATTGAGAATACCCGCTCCAACGTCGGAAACCTCCCGCTCCGATAGCCCCATAGACAGTAGGCTAGGAATACGAACGATACCGAAAAGCAGTAAATCATAAATATCTACGAAATAGCCCAAAGCAGCTACGATAACAGGGATGCTGAAAAGGTGTTGAAGGGTTGTTTTTTGTATAGTTGTAGTCTGCATTTGTCGAATTAAAAAATACAATTTGTTTCTGTAAGACGATTTTAAGTATGAAAACCCTTAGTGCTAATGTCAGTTATAGAACAAAATCTGTCTTTAGGACAATGCCTTACTCATGATTAAGTTCCCGAACAGCTAAAGCGTCTTTGAGCAGATGGGATGACGCCAAATTTACCAATGGGGCAAAAACAGTTACAATCTCCGTTTCCAGAAATTCCTTTCTTGTCAGCATTGCTATCGTTATTTTTTTTGGTAAAGTGCATTTAAAAACTCGCCCCTTTTCCAAGATTTTAATTGGGTTAATTGCCTCGCTTGGGCTTGTTGTGCAACTGGTAACTTCTGAATCCAATGAGTAGCTAACGACATCTCAAGCGGTTTTTCAGGCTCTATATTATGATATTCCATGGCATCCATGTATTGCAGTTTATGGATGGTGCGGGGCTTTATATTCACCACATCCAATGGGTACAAGTCATGGAAAAAACCCTTATTGCCAAAATATTGCACCGCTTCAAAGTAGGGCGAATCGGCGTCCACATCACTCACGTAGATGATTTTGGCCTTGTTTTTCAACAAAAGTGATTGTAATTCTGGAACTTTTACTTTGCTGGCACTCACCCCATTTTTAATACTTAAATGTGCAGCCAATCCTGCCGCCTGCCCTAGTGCCGACCAAGTAGGCTCTAAACGAATACCGCAAAACCCGACATGGCTTGATGAAATCGCCACGGGAACAAGTAAATTATCGAATTTCTTAGGAAGCATTACGCCATAAGGAATCTGAAAAGGCTGTGGAACAAAGTTAAAGTCTCCTTCTGTCATTTCAGCATAAACAGGGCCAGGGGCAGAAACTCCGTGACAATTCAATGCATAATCACAAATAGCAATCGAGTTTGGTTTTAAGACCGAACGAATGGAGTTGGGGGCTTGATAAACATCTTTTTCAGTGAAAATTACTTTTCCCATCATGCGCCGAGCTTCTCTAATATATAAACGAGTTGGGAAATTTTCATTATCTGTAAATTCATCTTTGGCCAATCCCCAAATCTGCGCTTCTTTCCGAATATCCGCGGGAATACTTTCATCATTTTGCAGAAAATAAATCATGCCCAAAATATGATCCCGATGTTCCTGAATTATCTTTGCGCGTACTTCGGGGCTGCCGTCGGGGTATTCGTAATTTTTCCCCAACGACGACATGCGCACGGGTGCATTTTTGATGTCATTGATATCGGCTTTACGGTTGGCAATGGGCTGCACCCTCAAAATCCCCTCGGCACTTTGGGTAAAAATTTGTTTCACTTTCCCGCTTTTGAATACAGAGGCAATCGGCAGGTATATTTCTCTTTGATAATTTTTTGGCATTACCACTCTACGACTGTTTTCAACTGAATCGGTCATGATAATCCGAAAATTATAGGCTTGTACCTTTTTATCGCCCTCGCCAGTGCCACCCGTAAGGATCTGCCCTCCTTTTGTGAAAATATGCCCAGCAAAGCGTTCACAAAATTCATTTCGTGACTCCCGCCCAATGCGGTATTCAGCCCCTGCCGCTGTGGCCAAATCTCCTTCGTACGTAGCATCAATAAAGACGTTTGCTGAAATTACAACCAATTTATTATCAATCAGATTAGTGAAAGTTGCCGATTGAATAGAGGATTGCCCCTGTCTATTTTTGGTTACTGTAACTTTTAAGATTCGGTGTTGGGTATATACTTTTATGGCAGGCAGTTCGGCCAGCATTTGATTGAAAATCAACTCGGTTACGTGGGGTTCAGCATTGACACCGAAGTAGCAGTCTTTGACCTGTTGTGAGTTTTTACCGTACTTGTTTTCATAATAGGCCAATGCTCGAAATCGGTATTCATTGAAGGTACCGCTCAGAACTTCGATAGAAATAAAATCAGTAAACGACAGCCCACCCGTCATCAGTCCGCCGATGTGTTTATACTCTTCCACCAACGCCACACTGTGACCCTGACGTGCAGCGTTGATGGCGGCAAAAATACCCGAAGGCGTAGCACCGTAAATAATGATGTCCGTTTTTGTTTGGGCTTTTGCCCAAGAAACTACTGTTAACCATAAAACAATTACTGTCCGCAACTTTATCATGTTTTGTTTTTTTATTCAACCTGCCATTTAACTTCTTCCCATTTTACTTCTTGTGGAAGCCGATTTGATAAGGAGGCAATGGCGCCTACCCTACCTGCGGCTTGTCCCATCGGAACAGCATTGCCCGTTACCCGGTAGCTGGAATGGGCAATAAAATCGCCACTAATGCACCGCCCTGCCATCATCAAACCCTCTACGTCAGAAGCTATCAATGCCCGTATTGGAATATCATAAGGCAATAATTTTACCCCACGATTGTAACTACCTTTGGATTCATCGTCTTTTTTTACGGAATGAACATCCACGCCCATATTGACCCGGCATACGGCATCGGGATGGCGGGCACCTTCCATTAAATCTTTACGGGTAACAGTATAAAGCCCATGAATACGACGACCCTCCCGAACCCCTATCTGCTCTCCAGTGGCTACAATCCGCAGATTTTTCCAAACGCCGCCCAAACCACGCAGCCCATTCACGATTTTGTGCAACTCAGCTCTTGCCCGCAGCGTGGCCAAAGAAACCTGATTGGCATCCGTGCCATTAAATCCGTACTCGTGGTTGGTCATCAACATATACAAATCTTCCCGAATGGGATATAGACCTGGGCGGGTATAAGAAGGTTTTACACCCCCTCGGATAATTTCGTTTTCCAACCTTTTTTTGGAAGGTGTACCTATTTTACTGTCTTCGGCGTCTCGCACAAACGGTTTGATTTCGTCGTAATAAACTCCGCTCACCAAACACAACAAACTCATGGGCTGCCCAACACCATCGCTGCCGCCGAATTCGTATTTGCAGCCAGTTTGTGCCGCCAAATCACCGTCGCCGGAGCAATCAATAAAGATTTTACCCTCCCAAGCCTCACGTCCCGATTTGGATTCAGTGACAATGTGGGTCAGGCGGTTGTCTTTTTAGGCAGTTGCCACCACCCGGGTAAACAATCGAACGGTTACGTTGGCTTTCAGGCAATATTCTTCGAGCAATACCTTCATTTCTTCGGCATCAAAACCAAAACTATCGCCGCCTGAAATGGTAGCGCTACCGCCCCGTAGGGTCAAGTCTTTCATGATTTCCCTCATGAATCCGGGTTTATTTTGGTTGTCAATTATCCACGTCAGATTCCCCGAAGTCCAAACCCCTCCCAAACACCCATGAACTTCCAATAAGAGTGTTTTTGCGCCATTGCGTCCTGCTTCAATCGCTGCTGAAACCCCAGCAGGTCCTGCACCGCAGACAATAACATCGTATTGTCCCACGATGGGAATTTCGCGAGCGGCTTCCTGTAAACCCGCTACCGTGTGTGAATCTGGAGCAGCAAATGATTGCATTAGTGGGCTTGCTGCACTGAGCAAAGCCGTGCTTAAAAAATGCCTGCGTTCCATAGTTGTATTTTTTAAAGTCGTTTTGGGGTTTAATTTGTGGATTTAAATTTTCGGTACAATTCATTTAAAAATGCCCCTCTGGTCATGGATACAAAACGAGCCTTCTCGCTATCAGTAGCATAATAGCGGATTATCCCCAGCCAATGATTCATTAATTCAAGGCTCATTTTTTGATTGGGAAAAACATAATGATGCGGAAAAGCAGCCGTGAATTGCCCTTGAATAAACTTTAAATGGTCTTCAAAATGAGTTGTATCAATTGAAGGTACTTGCGTAAAAAATCCCTTTTGACCGAAATATTGAGTAGCTTTGAAATAAGGAGAGTCGGGTAATACATCAGAAAAATAAATCGTTATTGCACCTTTCTGATGCAATAATTCCTGAATATCTGGCACTTTCACTTTTCTTAACTGTACTTTTTGCTTGATTGCCAAAGCCGCCGCTATCCCTGCTGCCTGTCCCAAGGCCGTCCAGATAGGCTCCATTCGCAGGGCAGAGTAACCCACATGCGTTGCTGACATGGGC
>JAIXPV010000059.1 GCA_027486105.1 Runella sp.
GGCACTTCTCACATGGCAGCTGAAGCGGTAAAAGGTCTTCTGACAAAAACCCATACCGCCCCAGGAGAAGTTGATTTACTCATCTGCGCAACCACAACGCCAGACTTTATTTTCCCAAGTACCGCCAATCTTATTTGCGACATGGTCGGTATCAAATCCGTCGGAAGTTTTGATATTCAGGCGGCTTGTTCGGGCTTCGTGTATGCCCTGACCGTAGGCTCTCAGTTTATCGAAACAGGAAAATACAAAAAGGTAATCGTAGTCGGTGCCGATAAAATGTCGGCCATCGTCGACTACACCGACCGTACCACCTGCGTGCTTTTCGGTGACGGAGCGGGGGCTGTAATGCTCGAACCCAACACCGAAGGCTTCGGAATTATCGACAGTATTATTCGCTCCGACGGGGCGGGGCAACCTTTTTTGAACCAAAAAGCAGGAGGAAGCCGCTACCCGCCCACCCACGAAACCATTGATAAACGCTGGCATTATGCGTACCAAGATGGCCCTTCGGTATTTAAATTTGCCGTCACCAATATGGCCGACGTGGCCGCCGAAATCATGGAGCGCAATCACCTCACTGGCGACGACGTAGCTTGGCTCGTACCGCATCAAGCCAACAAACGTATCATTTCTGCCACCGCCAATCGGATGAAAGTAGGAATGGACAAAGTGATGCTTAATATTCAAAAATACGGCAACACCACCGCCGCTACCATCCCGCTGTGTTTGTGGGATTACGAATCTCAACTCAATAAAGGCGATAACCTGATTTTTGCCGCTTTTGGAGGTGGGTTTACTTGGGGTGCTGTGTATGTCAAATGGGGCTACTAAGCTTTCCAGCAGCTCTTTAATATTTTTTTTATCAACCTATATTTTGCAAATAATCGTCAGTTTTAAGGGTTCTTAATGTAGTTTTAATTGCTTTACCAACCAACTACTCAACCAAAAACTGTAACTCAAAAAAGTATGGCAACAACCGCAGACATCCGTAATGGATTGGTCATTAACTTCAACAACGATTTATTCCAAGTGATTGAATTTCAACACGTAAAACCTGGTAAAGGCGCGGCTTTCGTACGCACGAAAATCAAAAGCCTCACCACCGGAAAAGTGTTGGATAATACCTTCAACTCAGGAGTAGCTATTTATCCAGTTCGTGTAGAACGCCGTTCTTTCCAGTATTTGTACAAAGATGAAACTGGTTATAATTTCATGGACAATGAAACATTTGACCAAATCTCTATTTCAGAAAAACTTCTTACGGCAGCTGATTTGCTGAAAGAAGGCCAAGTCGTTGAGGTACTCATTAATACCGAAAACGAATCCCCACTTACCTGTGAATTACCCTCTTTTGTGGAGCTTGTCGTCACCTACGCCGAGCCAGGTATCAAAGGGGATACTGCCAATAACCCCCGCAAGGCCGTTGAAGTTGAAACAGGTGCCCGTATTATGGTGCCTATGTTTATCGAAGAAGGGGATAAACTCCGTATCGATACCCGCACTTACGATTATGTAGAACGTGTAAAATAATTGCTACTGATTGTAGCCAATCATTGATGGCATGGCGCTAAAAAATAGTGACGACTGCGTAATAACCACTAAAAAAATGGAAATCAAAGACATTCAAAAATTGTTGGACTTCATCGCTAATTCTGGTTTGGATGAAGTCAATATCGAAACTGGAGAATTTAAGGTAAGTGTGAAAAAAAATGCGGCAGCTACTTATGTAACGGCCGCCCCTGCACCCGTGACAGCAGCGCCCGTAGCAGCCCCTCAGCCCGCTGCTCCCGCCGCCCAGCCTGCCGCTGCCCCTGCTGCCCCCAAGGCTGATGATTCAAAGTACTTGACCATTAAATCACCGATGATTGGTACTTTCTACCGCTCAGGTGGCCCTGACAAACCCTCTTTTGTAGAAATAGGAGACGACGTTACGGCGGGTAAAGTAGTTTGCATCGTGGAAGCCATGAAACTTTTTAACGAAATCGAGTCGGAAGTATCGGGCCGGATTGTGAAAGTACTGGTTGAAAATGCAACTCCCGTTGAATACGACCAGCCTTTGTTCTTGGTAGAACCCATTTAAATCGTCAGAGTTAATCAAGTTTTTGCCGTAAAACGTCGGGAACAATCAAGTTTTGATTGCCCCCCGACTTTATGACAGTCTGGTGATTATCAATGACTACTCAATGACTCAAAATTATGTTTAAAAAAATACTTATTGCCAATCGCGGGGAAATCGCCTTACGGGTGATTCGTACCTGCCGCGAAATGGGGATTCAGACCGTGGCGGTGTATTCAACAGCCGACCGTGAAAGTCTGCACGTACGTTTTGCCGACGAAGCGGTTTGTATTGGACCTCCTGCGAGCCGTCAGTCCTACCTGAATATTCCAAACATTATTTCGGCTGCCGAAATCACCAACGCCGACGCTATTCACCCTGGCTACGGATTCTTGTCGGAGAACGCCGAATTTTCTCGCATTTGTGCCGATTACGGTATCAAATTCATCGGAGCCACGGCCGAGCAGATTAATTTCATGGGCGACAAAGCCACTGCCAAAGCAACCATGAGAGCCGCGGGCGTGCCCGTAATTCCAGGCTCAGAAGGACTGCTTGACTCGGTAGAACAAGGCAAAGAATTGGCCAAAGAAATTGGCTACCCCGTCATTGTGAAAGCAACTGCCGGGGGCGGTGGACGCGGAATGCGCATCATCAAAGATGAAAGTGAGTTTCAGAAAGCTTGGGATGATGCCAAGATGGAATCAGGTGCGGCTTTCGGCAACGACGGCCTTTATCTCGAAAAATTTGTAGAAGAACCCCGCCACATTGAAATTCAAGTGGTAGGTGACCAATACGGTAAAGTATGCCACCTTTCGGAGCGCGATTGCTCGATTCAGCGTCGCCACCAAAAACTGGTTGAAGAAACCCCTTCACCCATCGTGACCCCCGAACTTCGGGAACGCATGGGGCAAGCCGCCATCAAAGGTGCTTCTGCCATCAATTACGAAGGTGCAGGAACCATTGAGTTTTTGGTCGACAAATACGGGGAATTCTATTTCATGGAAATGAATACCCGGATTCAAGTAGAACACCCGATTACGGAAGAAGTAACCAACTTTGACCTCATCAAAGAACAAATCAAAGTGGCGGCGGGTGAGCCAATTTCGGGACAAAACTACACCCCACAACGCTACGCCATGGAGTGCCGTATCAATGCCGAAGACCCCGCCAACGGGTTTCGCCCAAGCCCTGGAAAGATTACACAATTGCACTTTCCGGGCGGTCACGGCGTTCGTATCGATAGCCACGTGTATGCCGGCTACACCATTCCTCCCAATTATGACTCTATGATTGCGAAGATTATTGTAAGCGGTCAGTCACGCGAGGAAGTGATGACCCGCATGAAACGGGCTTTGCAAGAATGCGTCATTGAAGGCATCAAAACCACGATTCCTTTCCATATCCGCCTCATGGACGACCCTGGGTTTAAATCAGGAATATTTACAACCAAATACTTGGAATCCTTTGATTTTGGAGGGTTGTAAAGCATAAATAAATCAATCACCGAAAAATGTAAAACTGATAAATGTAAAATAAGGAGAATACAGTCTGCATCAAGCTGTAAATCAGTTTTTCTTTTCGCAATATTTCTTTAAAAGCGGGCTTTCAAAAGCTCGCTTTTTTTGTTTCAACTTTCCCAAAAGTGTGCCTTTTTGGGAAGCTCTTTCTTGAACTGATACGCAATTTGAGGTTGTTATTTCCCAAGAAATCCTGTCTTTAAGTTAGCATGATTTTTTTACCATTTCGGTCATAACTTATCATTTAACTTTAACAAACAAGGTTATGAAAACGCAAAAAATCACCGATGACATGAAACAATCACCCCTTCATCAATTGTTTTTGGAAGAAATTAAGGATATTTATTGGGCCGAAAATCATTTGCTGAAAGCGCTGCCCAAAATGGCCGAAGCCAGTACCTCAACCGAACTTAGGAAGGCATTTGAAAGTCACTTGGCCGTTACGCATACCCACGTAGAACGTTTGAAGAAAGTTTTTGAATCATTGGACGAAAAACCTGAAACCAAAACCTGTGAAGCCCTCAAAGGATTGATCAGAGAAGCCAACGAAATCGTTGACGATACCGAAGATGGCACCATGGTGCGGGATTGCGGCCTGATTTTGGCAGCCCAAAAAGTAGAGCATTACGAAATTGCAACCTATGGTACCCTGCGTACTTTGGCCGCCATCATGGGGCATACAGAAGTGCAAGCACTTTTACAGGCTACGTTGGACGAAGAACACTCCGCCGACGATGAGCTAACGCAGGTGGCGATGTCATTTGTCAACGAAGAAGCCATGTCAGAAAAATAGTTTAAAAAACGCTTATTGAATGACTTAACAAAAAAGCAGGAGGTAAAGCCTTCTGCTTTTTTGTTAGGTTTAACTCATGTATATTCCTCAAATTTTAGTTCTAGAAGCGTTATTGCAGTTCTTCTACCGTATTTATAAAATAACAATGGGGATGATGTTTCATGCCGATTTTGGGATAATATTCCACCGCTTTAGGGGCCGACAGCAGAATGAGTTTGGCAAGGGGCGCGGCTAGTTTTGTTTGTCGAATCAATTCCTTGCCGATACCCTGTTTCTGATATGCTTCGTCCACCGCCAAATCTGATAGATAAGTACAAAAAGCAAAGTCAGTAATGGCCCGCGACACGCCCACGAGCACGCCATTGTGTCGCGCCGTCACCAACAGATTGGCATTTTTAAGCATATTTGCTATCCGCTCAATATCATCTACAGGGCGACGTTCCCCTAAGGTTGAGCGATTGAGTACTGATATAAATTCCTCAACAGGCAACTGATTTTCTATTTGATAATTGATTGAAAATGACATGTAAGTTCTTGTTTTGGGCGCCAATACAACAGGCAACAATTATCAGCACTTTTTGGCAATTTTCGGCATAAAGAAACAAAAAACTATTCTTTTTTACCCAATATAACTAAGCCCCGAAGCCACCTATCTAAAATTAGCACATCCACAC
>JAIXPV010000255.1 GCA_027486105.1 Runella sp.
AGAAATAAAAAAAAGTCATTGCCAAACGGCTTTGAAATTCAAATGGGCTATTTTCCAGAACGAATGGAAGAAATTGGTCGGTTCAGAATTAAGGCTTGGCGAAATGAGAATGGCATAAATCCCACTTTTTTTTCACAGGAGGTGTGGATTGATTCCATTGACAAAAATGCACACCATTGGATTATTACCAAAGATGACACCATTGTGGCAGCAGCTCGTTTAAGTTTTCATGCGTGCATTGAGGAAGTTCCTTATGCTGATTTTTTATGCGACGAACATCGTCCACTTTTTCAAAAAAGTCCTATAGCTTCCATCAACAGGTTGGTAGTTGACCCCGCATTTCGGGGTAAGGGCTTCGCTAGAATTCTGGATAATGAACGCATAAACGAAGCAGCAAGAGTAGGCTCAAAAGTGATCATTGCGTTTCCTCAATTGTCTCGACTTATGCACTTACAAAAACTAGGTTTTAATCTAATTTCTCAACTTGAAAATATCCCAGAAATGCCCGAAAGGCCTTTTTTTCTGATGAAGCTAGACCTCTAGTCAATTTATATTTTTCTTGATTATGTTAAAAAAGGAGCGACTATATCACTTAATGAACTTGAAAGAGGGCGACCTAACGGTTGTAAATCCTTTCATGCGTTACTCTTTTTTTATGGGCGTATCAGTTGCTATTTTTTACACCGCAACGATGTCTCTTTTTCTCAATAGTTTTGACCGAACTATGCTGCCCAAAGCATATATCGCAAGCGGCATCATAGTATATGGTTTAGGATACGTTGTTTCTAAAATTCAAGAGCGCGTTTACTTTTCAAAAATCGCCCTGTTCTTAATTATTTTCTTGATTATATCTGTAACGGGACTGCTCGTTGGCCACTTTATAACCGGCAACAAATGGATTTACTTTTTTCTGTTTATCTGGAACCGCGTCTTTGTATTTGTTAATGGAATTTCATTTTGGGCCATTGTCTCTCGCATTTTTAACATTCAACAAGCTAAGCGTCTTGTTAGCTTTATTACCACAGGCGACGTCATTTCATCCATTGTAAGTTATTTATCCGTCCCGCTGTTATTACAATTAACCGATACCAACGGGTTGTTGTATTTGTCAATCGGCACCCTGATTTTTTGTTTAGTTTTGATGGTAACGATTTCTAAAAGATACAAATCGGAGCTTTCAATATTTGCGCGCGAAAAAGAAAAACCGAAACAAAAAACCTTAAATTACTTTTTCAAAACTCCCTATTATACCGCGGTATTTATGCTGGCATTATTTCCAGTAATGGGTTTGTTTTATGTCGAATTTATTTTTGCCGTTGAATCCAAAAAAGTATTTCCAGACAAGGAATTATTAACTGGATTTTTAGGCTTATTTTTTGGTCTTTGTGCCGTTATTGAGCTGTTAATCAAAACCTTACTATACGGCCGTTTTATTGAAAAATACGGCTTAAAACTAGGCTTGGTCGTCTTGCCTTTGGTACTGACCATCTTTTATACGTTTGCGGCCATTTATGGGACCGTTTATGGGACTACCTACGTATTTTTTGCCTTTATTGTAATGAGCCGTTTTGCCATGAGTACGGTTCGAAAATCCATCAGTGACCCTTCTTACCAATTGCTTTTCCAACCGATTCATCCAGAAGAAAGGCTAGAATTACAAAGCCGGATTGAAGGAGGCCCCAAAGCGGGAGGGAATATTGTAGCTGGTGTATTGCTTTTAGGTCTGACCTATTTTACCTTTATCGACACCATTTATCTTTCTTACATTTTTGTAGGACTCCTACTTGTGTGGTTATGGGTTGCATTTAGTACCCAATCTCTCTACCGAAACGTATTAAAAAACCTGTTGAGAGAGTCGGCAGAACGTAAAAATACAAGCGATAAAAAAATCCCAGAAGCATTTATGCCTGTAGAACATACTGGCAAAAAAATGGATTTCGACATTGTCATTAAAATGGCAAACTCACCCTTGCCCGAAGAACGGCTTGAGTCGGTGGCTCTTCTTGAAAACTCAGGCCGGTATTATGCATTCAAATACATCGATACCCTGATGCTCGACCCTAATCCGCGTGTAAAACGGGCAGCCTTACTGGCCGCAGGAAATATCCGAAAAATGGAATTATGGCCACATTTATTGAATAATATCACCTCAAACTATTTTAAAATCCCCACAAAAATCGCTCTTGCGTCCATCGGCGACCCTGTCATGGGAGAATTAGAACGTTTTTTTAACCGCTCTGAAAACGACCGGGCAACCCAAAAAGAAATCATCAGCATTGTTGAAAAAATTGATAGTCCATCTTCAACTCGTTTTTTAAGAGCCAAAATGAACCACCCCGATCCCCACATCAGAGATGGGGTTTTTGAGGCGCTAAATCAAAATCATTATACCGCAACGGTGCTCGAACGCACGCACATTAACGCTGAAATTGACGAAAAAGCCGCCTTTGTTGTTTGGTTGATTGCCGCTCAAGCCGATATTGGACGAATGCCTGAACTAGCCCCGCTACTCCGTTCGTTGGAACAGGAAACTAAACAAACTGCACCTAAACTATTTAACTTGCTCAATATCCTAATAGCAGACCAGGATTTTGACTTAATAAAGGAGTTGTACGAAAATAAAAATGAAACCACACAAGGCTTTGTACAGGAGGTCTTGTCGATGGCACTTTCTGAAGAACTTCGTGTAAAATTGGCTCCTATCTTTGAAGATGAATCGATCGAAGAAAAACTACAAAAATGTCGCGAAAATTATCCCCAGCAACGCTTGTCGCCAGAGGAACGGGTGCTTGACATCATTAATCGGGATTTTGCGCAGCTTTCCAGTGAACTAAAAGCCACGGCAATTCAAAGTTTATTGCATTTTCCAAACTCTCAAAATCAATATATCTTAATTTCCTGCGCACACTCCAACAGTGAAGTGATTGTTGAAACAGCTCTCTATGTATTGCACAAGTTATACCCTACTACATTTGAAGAATTTAAGGATACAGCTGCCTTTTTAGCCAATTGCAACCGAACTGAACTTTGTAAAAAAATAGAACATGGGTTTAGAAGAGAAGATTTATTAATCAATAAACTCAACGCCATTCGGTCTATAGATTTATTAAAAAAACTACCCGCCGATTCGCTTCTTCCATTGACCTCTTCACTCCAAAAACTTCAATTAACCTCCTACGAAACCCTTCTTATGGATCGGTATTGTACGGCTGGCCCTCCGTTGTTGTTTGTGTATGATGGTGAAATTGAACTACTCGAAACCGACGGTAATCAACAGTGGATGAGTGAAGGCGGATATTGGTTTCGCGAACCAGAACCGCCACCTCAGGTGTATTTACACTCTGTAAATGCCCTGAAAGACAGCACTATTTTTCTTTTAGACCCCTATTTAGTTTATAATCTTATTGCCGAAAATACTGCTTACAAAGAGGATGTTGCTTTGGAAAAAGCCTAAACCGTCCAGTATACAAGAATCAATGAAAAACTTATTGTCAACCTATCAACAACCAAACAGTTTACACCAAATAGCTGTTTTTGCCCGTGGAATGACCATGTGGCTTTTGTTACTGTGGGGAGGTGGAGCGTGGGGACAATACAATAAACAGGCTTCTGAAAAGGGAATACCCCTCAGCAGGATGTTTAATCCAAAACAATACAACGCCCACGGTCAAAACTTCGCCATTGCGCAGGACAAACGGGGTTTGATGTACTTCGGAAATTTTGCAGGAGTACTTGAATACGACGGGGTTTCGTGGCGAACCATCCCAACCCAAAACATCACCAAAGTTTCGGCGCTGTGTGTAAGTGAGTTTGGAAGGGTGTTTGTAGGAGGAAAGGGTGAATTTGGTTATCTAAAACCAGACAGCACCGGAACGCTCTATTTTGAAAGTTTGAGCAAAACCATTAAAACCTCCTTTGGTCAAATCCTGAATATATTTCAAACAAAAGCAGGCGTATATTTTATCTCCCAGGAATATGTTTTTCTGCTTAGCTCCAAAGGCATCAAAGAATTTAGAGTTAAAGGAACCATTTTGTCTTCATTTTACGAAAATCAAAAAATTATCTTATTTCTAAAAAATGGAGGGGCACAGTATTTAGAAGGCCAAAACTTGGTTCCGATTCCAAAAACCGCCAACACTCCTACCCTTTTTGACCTAACTGCCGTTTTTCCTTTAGAAAACAATGAGTTTCTGTTGCTAACAAGTAGCCAAGGCTTGTTTAAGTTATCAAACAACACCATAAAAGTTTTTGATTGTGAAGCAAATAACCAATTAATAACTAATCAAACTACCTCTGGAACAATACTTAAAAATGGTCAATTTGCCATTGGAACTTTAAACGCGGGAGTTGTCGTTATTTCTAAAAACGGCCAAATTATCAACCAAATTAAAGACAATGACTACCTACAAAACTTGCTAGTCAATGCCATGTTCACGAACCGCGACGGTACGCTATGGTTAGCACTTAATAACGGGATTGTACAAATTGAAGTAGACTCACCCATCGAAAAATTCAATGAATTTAGCAACCTAAAAGGCGAAGTAAAAGCTGTTGTACGAAACAAGGGGCGTCTATATGTTGGCACGCTAAACGGCCTTTTTTACATCGACAATTTTAACGTTAGGCCAGTATCAGCCCTCAATGCCGGCTGCTTTGACTTAGCTGTAGCACCTAATGGGCTCTTGGCAGCCACCAACCGAGGCTTAATTCTAGTTTCAGAAAGTGGCACTCAACAACTTACTCCTTTTTATTCGTTGTGCGTCTACGTTTCTAAAATCAATCCTTCCGTGGTTTTTGTTGGGCAGCAAAATGGGTTAGGTATGTTAAACCTAGCCGGCGGTGGACGAAACTACCGACTTGTTGGTAAGACCAATGAGCAAATTATCGGGATAACCGAAGATGAAAAAGGGAATCTGTGGCTTGAAACGCTGTCAGACGGTGTTATAAAAATAAACGTACAAACCAACGAAGAAAAAAAGTATGCCGCCAATGACGGTTTGCCTCCTTTGTCGTATAATCGTATCACCAACACCTCCAAAGGACTCATTGCCTATAATCAAAAGGGGATTTTTCGGTTTCAGCCTCAAAAAGACAAATTCGAGCCTTTTAATCTTTTCCAAACCGATAGTGCTCCATCTGTATATTGGAACGGGAAAATTTTGGAAGACCAAAGTGGAAAAATATGGACAACACGCGGCGACGAGAAATTGATAACCTCTTATCTGCCCACAGGCCAACCCAATAAATCTTACAAGGCCACAAATACGGCTTTTTTGCCAATTTCAGATATTCCATTTAATGTCATTTATCCAGACCAATCCAACATAATTTGGTTTGGAGGTTCTGAAGGATTGATACGGTTTGATTTAAACCTCAGTCAAGAATACCAAAGGTCGTTTCCAGCATTGATTCGTAAAGTGACCGTCAAAGGGGAACAAGCACTTTTCAATGGCTATCCTACCGATACCGCAGCCATTACTGATAATTTATCGGTGCCTAAAATTCGTTTGGAACCCAACAATAACAACATAGAATTTGAATTTTCAGCCCCGAGCTTTAATGTCAACGAAGTATTGAGTTTTCAATACTACCTCGAAAACTTTGATAAAGTATGGTCTGAATGGACTACACAATCTCAAAAAGAATATACCAACCTTCCGCCAGGAAATTATAAATTTAGGGTAAAAGCCCGCAATATCTACGGAAAACAAAGTGATGAAGCCATTGTCGAATTTACGATAGCCACGCCATTATATCTTAAATGGTGGGCAATTGCCGCCTACATCTTGCTGATTGGAGCGCTTATTTATAACTCCGTTCGATGGCGTTTGCGGGTTTTGGTCCGTGAAAAAGTGGAACTCGAAAACCTCATCCGTGAACGAACCGAGGAAGTTGTGACCCAAAAAGTGGAGCTAGAACAACAATCTGAAGAGCTTACTACTAAAAACGACCAACTCGAAAAAATCGACTTCATTGTTCAGGCCATCAATACTGAAATCAACTTCGCAAATTTGTTTCAAACCGTCTTAAACCGTTTGAAAATCATTCGTAACATGGACTGCGCGAGTGCCCTGATTTTTAATCAAGAAACCAACGGGTATCAATTCAAGGCGCTTTACGGATTCAATGAACTTTCGACGGTAGAATCGGTTCAATTAAGCCTCGAAGAAGCCGAAAATCGATATATTTACGAAGCAATTGAGGTTTACGAAGATATTTATTTTAAGAATGATATTAGTTATGAAAAACTGAATAACCCCATTGATTTATTGGTGACACCCAAATCCATGATTGCCATTGTAATCAAAGTGGATAATCACATTGAAGGTTTTATCACGCTCGAAAACTCCGTCCGCGCCAACGCGTTTGACCAACGGGATTTCAATATGATTAAAAACTTAAAGGAACACCTGATTGCGGCTTACATCAAAACCCGCATCCTAGAAGATCTAGAAAATACCCTAAGCAACCTTAAAAATACCCAAGAGGAGCTGATTCGACAGGAACGTCTGGCATCGGTAGGTCAATTGACTAAAGGAATTGTTGACCGAATTTTGAATCCGTTAAATTACATCAACAACTTTTCTGAATCATCAACCATTTTGATTGATGAACTCAATGAACTGCTCGAAAAAAACAAAGAAAGCCTCAATCAGGATTTACAAGAAGAATTTGAAGATTCGTTGACATTACTCAAAAATAGCATTACCAAAATTTATGACCAC
>JAIXPV010000124.1 GCA_027486105.1 Runella sp.
TCGTGGGTTTGGAGCCCAATACTGACTACGAAGCGCGTTTATACTACGGAGAGGATGTTTTTTCACAACCCTTCAAAACAGGAAGCACCAACTCTACCCTTACTTTTGAATACCAAATCCGGGGCGATGTAAGTTTCTGTAAATAAAGTGTCTTTGAAACCGAAAAATAGTAAATGAAAGATGTAGGGGCAGGCCTCGTGCAAGGCTGGTTAGATGCAGGGCAGATTAGACGCAAAATAGGGCAGATGCAAGGTCTGCTCCTACGGATTCGGTTTTGCAATTTTTTGTTTTAAGTAAATGTGCAAAATTAATTTACACATCACGCGGAGCCGCTAAGTTTTAGATAATCAACTTTTTATACTCTTTGCGTCACTGCGACTTTGCGTGAATAAATTTGCTTAATTACTTATCCAATATTAAATGAACAAACACACTCCTCATCTCTACCATGTGCTCGCGGCGCTATTGGCCGTGCCAGCGTTGTTTTCTCATTTGGGGTATGTCCCGCTGGACATGTCGACCGATGAGGCACGCCGGGCGTTGGTGGCATTGGAGATGGATTTGACGGGCAATTACCTCACGCCGACGCTGAACGGAAAATTTTATTTCAACAAACCACCGTTGTACAACTGGCTTATTTTGGGGTCTTATCGGCTGTGGGGTGATTATTCGTCGTGGAGTTTACGGTTTCCGATGGCGGTGTCGGTGTTGGGGTTTTCGTTGACGATTTTTTTGTGGTTACGACGGTACGTTTCATACCAAACGGCTGCCGTGGTGGCGCTGCTGCAACTGGTGAACGGACGAGTGTTGTTTTATGAAACACTTTATGGCCTCATCGACAGTACGTACTCGTGGGTGACTTTTTCAGGGTTTATGGTGGTATACGCCTACGACCGCAAGAAAAATTATTGGGCCTTGTTTCTTCTTTCATACCTGCTCACAACGTTGGGGTTTATGATGAAGGGGTTGCCTTCGTTGGTATTTCAGGGCCTTACTTTGGGGGCGTGGCTGGGGTATCAACGTAAATGGCGAGTGTTGTGGCATCCCGCCCATTTTGCGGGAATTGCGCTGTTTGTGGGTATTGTAGGTACGTACTATACCTTGAGTGCGGCGCAATTTGGGTTTCCTCCCGACAAAGCCCTTCAGATTTTATGGAGTGAAAGTGCCAAACGCACGGGATTGGAGTTTGGTTGGGTAGCTACGCTGGAGCACTTGGCGTCATTTCCGTTCGAGTTTTTCTTTCACTTTTTGCCGTTTACCTTGCTGGCGTGGGTGTTTTTGGGCTCTCCTTGGCGGACTCGGTTGAAAGAGAATTCCTTTTTTACGTTTTGTGGGTTGGTTTTTATCGTCAATATTCCAGTGTATTGGATTTCTCCTCAGGTATACGCGCGTTATACGCTGATGTTGTTGCCACTACTTTTTGTACTGTTTGTCGACGCCTACGAGCGGTACCCCGAAGGTCGCTCGCGAAAATGGGTGGAGTGGGTCTATGGTGGGGCCATGGGGCTGACTTCGGTGGCGATTTGGGCGGCGGTATGGATCAAATCAACGCGGGATATGCCAGAAGTATATTGGGTATGTACCCTTACCATGGCAGCTTTGGCGGGTTGCACGTGGGTATTTTGGAAAACCCCTGCCCGGCGGTTGGATGTGTTTATTGTCTTTTTATTGATTGCACGGCTTTCGTTTAATTTTTTGTTTATCCCCCCCCGAAAAGACAAGCGTCAACGTTACCAAGACAACAACGAGCGGGTGGCTCGCCTTACGCTGGATTTGAAGGGAAAACCCTTGCCTTTGTATGGTTATGGGCAGACCATCGGAGATGACGGCGCGACCGATGTTAACAGTTTTCACCTTTCAGCCCTGCGGGGGCGGGTGCTGACGAGCACGTCGGAAAAAATACCAGGGGCTTATTACATTGCAGATTCGGTGCTTCTGGTGGGAGAACGCTACCATGAGTATGCAACCGTGCTGCTCTATCCAGAGCGTCAAGCTAAACTAATAAGGTTTGACTCAACCCAAAAGGAGGAGTGAGGAGGCTGTAACATTATTCACAACTGACTCCTCACCATTAAATTTAACCATTAAATATGACTCTAAAACTTCCTACGGAGGATCTTCAGGTCTCCATCGTCATCGGGGTATACAACGAAGAAGGGAATATTCGCCCGTTGCTCTCCGAAATCAGGAATGCCCTTCGCGGTTATGTGTACGAGGTCATTATTGTCAACGACGGCTCAACCGATGGTAGTCTTGCGGAAGCATTGCATCCCACGGTGGGCAATCCAGTTGTGGTAGACTTGCAGAAAAACTACGGTCAAAGCCAGGCGATGGCTGCGGGTATTGAAGTGGCACGCGGCAAATACATTGTCACCATCGATGGCGATGGGCAAAACGACCCCGCTGATATTCCGTCTATGCTAACCTTGGCCCAAAAGGAAAATTATGACTTGGTGGCTTCTGTGCGCAAAAGACGAAAAGATAACTACGTCACCCGTAAGCTGCCGAGCCAACTCGCCAATGCGCTCATTCGTCGGTTGGTGGGTGTTCACCTCCATGATTACGGGAGTACCTTGAAGGTGTTTCGGGCTTCATTGGCCAAAAAACTGCCACTGTACGGCGAACTGCACCGGTTCATTCCCGTATTGGCTGCCATCGAGGGCGCGCGCATGACGGAGGTGCAGGTCAACCATCGCCCTAGGCTTGCAGGAACCTCAAAGTATGGCTTAGGGCGTACGGTGAAGGTCATGAGTGATTTAGTATGGGTCTATTTTTTGAAAAAATACCTATCGAAGCCCATGCATTTTTTTGGGCGTATCGCTTTTTGGCTGGTCATGTTTGGGGGTGTGTTGGGGGCTGTTACGGTGACCCGATGGTGGTTAGCTCCACAAAGTACGTTAGGGAGTTTGCCTTTGGCGACCCTGTTGTTGATGCTTTCGGCAGGTTATTTTCTGGGCTTGGGTATTTTGGCCGAGCTGCTGATGCGCACTTTCTATGAATCAAAGGGTAAAAAGCCTTATACGATTCGGCAGATATATTATCCAGAATTTAAAAAAAAATAAACATGGTCGTATTAATCACAGGGGGGGCGGGCTTTATTGGCTCCCATTTATCGGAGCGATTGTTGCGGCAGGGGAATACCGTTCTGTGTGTCGATAATCTAGATGATTACCTTTATTCTGCTACATTGAAGCGCGAAAATGTACAACTTCTTTCGGCCTACCCGACCTTCATCTTTGTTGAAGAAGACATCCGCAACAAGGCGGCGTTGCGGCAGGTGATGCTTGATTATGGGTGTGAGGTGGTGTTTCACTTGGCGGCATACGCAGGGGTCCGGGCGTCGGTAGAGGTTCCCGAAAAATTCATGGAAATCAACATCAATGGTACCTTGGCGGTGCTGGAAGCCATGCGGGAAGCTCAGGTGAAAACCTTGATTTTTGCTTCATCCTCTTCAGTGTACGGCGATACAACGCCCACGTTATTTAAAGAAACCGATGCCGCCGAGTGCCCTATTTCACCCTATGCAGCTTCCAAAAGGGCAGCGGAGCTATTGGCGTATTCCTATTACTCCCTCTATGGCTTTGATATTACGTGCCTACGGCTTTTTACGGTCTATGGCCCCCGCCAACGCCCAGAAATGGCCATTAGGAAGTTTATACAGCAGATCCTAGACGAAGAGCCGATAGAATTGTACGGTAATGGCCTGACTTTTAGGAACTACACCTACGTGGCCGATGCCGTGCAGGGCTTTATGAAAGCACTCGAACATTCGGCGGGAGGATTTAGGGTGTACAACATTGGCGGTGCAAAGTCCATTGGTTTAGAGGAGGTCATTTCGACGCTTGAACGTGTTATTGGGAAAAAAAGTACTGTAATCTATCGTGCTGCGCAGGCGGGCGACGTGCGACATACAGCGGCGGATATTTCAAAAGCGGGTAAACAACTCGGGTATGCCCCCATATTCACGCTAGAGGAAGGCATTCGCCAGTATATGAAATGGCTGATGGCGAGTGCTTCGCCCATCAATGTTTAGATAGTTTTTTTGTTTCGACATTGCTTAAATAGGAGCATTTGTGATAGTATAGGCGCACTTCTTGAAAATTTAATAAAAAAAAGAACATCACCCTATTTTGGGGGGCGAGCAGGTGAAAAACTGATTTTTTACAAAATTTACCTTGCAAGTAGAAAGAAGTTTGGTATTTTTATCCAAGTTTTTCAAGTCTTTTGAAGTTTCTAAGGCTGAAAAAAACTCAACGTTTTGAAAAATGTAGCGTTATGAAAAAAGCACTATGGGTGGTTTGTATCCTTGCTTTGGGGCGAGTGTATGCGGTGGAAAGCAAGGGAGATTCGGCCGTACAGTGGTTGCCAGGAGGCATTGGAATCCATGCAGGAATCACGGGTGTGGGGGGGCATTTGGCCTGGAAACTACCCACTAAGTCGCGGTTAGTGTTGCGCCTTGGAGGCAGTTACTTGGCTTATAAAAAAACCTTAGAATTGGATCTGGGCGATAGCTCGATAGTAGAGCTTCGACCTGATTTTGTAATAGGACTCGTACAGACGTCCCTTAAATGGCATCCCTTTCGGAGGGGTGCTTTTTTTGTGACCGGTGGCGTAGGCTACACTTGGCGCCCCGACATTCGACTGCAAATGACGGCCAAAACGCTGCTCGAACTGGGTGGTATTCAGATGAAACCTGAAGAGTTTGGAACCATACAATTGGGCGTGAAGTGGTCGCCGATTGTAGGTTATGCGGGGTTTGGCTTCGGGCGGTCTATTCCTCGTCGCCGCTTCGGAATGGGAGTAGAAATGGGCTGTTATTATTTAGGCTCACCCAAAGTAAACATGGAGTTTGAAGGTTTTCTAGAAACCACTACGCTGGCTGAACAAACGCCACTCATCGAACGAAATATGCGCGGGTATCGCTTCTTACCCAATCTGCAATTGGTGTTTACATATTCATTGTTTAAAAAACCGCTCCGCCCATGAAAAGGGTTCTGTTGCTGTTGGGGATGTGGCTAGGAATGGTCAGTGCCTGTAAAAATCCCATTGATGGGCTTGAAATTCGTTTCAAAAAGCCCTATCCTGTGGCCTTGGATGTGCAATATTATACGGCAGCGGGCGACAGTGTACCCGCTTCGACGCAGGTTATTTTGACTGGGCCAGATGCTAATCGCTTGATTACGACGGTCAATACCAAGAAAATTAAAGTTTCGTCCGACGGAGCGTTGTTTTTGTCGATTGATTCTCTCGGCCTTCGGCCTACCCTCGAAAATCCCCTGCGCTATACGGTAGTTGTGAAGTCGCCTGGCTTTGTAGATGCCATTTTGCCCGTAGAAATGAAAAGCGATGCACAACGCTCGGTAGTGATGATCATGCAGCCTTCGGGGGCTAATTCGCGGGTGCGGGTAGTACAAATAAACGGAGGAGGACAAGGAACCTTAGACTCAGATTGGGGCATTGAAACGCCCACTCCGATTTTATCGGGGCAATCAACAGCGAAAGCGCTGATAGCCAAAGGGACCCAACTGAAAGACGTAAAAGGAGCGGGGGTCGGTGGAACCCTGACGGCGAGGTTTCAATCGGTGGATATTGCCAAACCCTACGAAACCTTCTTGATTAATCCCATCACTAATCAAACCATTACAAAACCCCTGCTCCCGGGTGGTACGGCGGTGGCAGCCAATCAGCAGTTGACCCACATTGCGGGGGCTTTTCAGCTTCAACTGCACAATGAGCAGTACCAGTTGGTCAAAACGTTTTCGAAGCCGATTCAGGTACGTTTTAGCGTTTCGCCGCAGTTGTATAATCCGCAAGAAAGGCGGGTAGTGCAGGTGGGAGATGCTATTCCACTCTATAGCTATGATGCCGCCACGGAACAGTGGCAAACCGAAACCGCGGGTAAGGTACAAAAGTCGGCCAATGGTGGGTTGGAGTACATTGCCGAACTGTCGCATCTGTCGCTGTGGGTGGCAGGATTTACCAAGCAAAAATGTGATACAGGACCAAGTTTCAAAATAAAAAGTAGCCTACCACCGACCAACCTCCAGTACCAGTGTGAGGTTATCAACGAAGCCACTGGAGCGCGTCTGCAGGTGTTTAAATCAACCGTCAATAATGGCGAGATTATAAAAATCAATGGGTTAGAAAGTGATCAATTTGTCCGTTTGCGTATTACAGATGCGTTGGGAACGGCGGTGGTCAATTCTCAATTGGTCAACGGATGCAGCGGGGAAGTGCAAGAAGTAGACGTGTCGTCGTTTAAAAAACAGATTCAGAAATGTCCCAATGGGCCAAGTTTTCGGATAAAAAGTCCTTTGCCTATCAGCGACTACCGCTATAATTTTATGGTCATTAACGCCGAAACCAATGTCCAGTTGCAAAGTTTCCAAACCACGGCCAATAACAACGAAGTGGTGCGTCTGAGTGGGCTTGATAGCGACCAGAGGGTACGTTTGAGGATTACGGACATTGTAAGCTCGGCCGTGGTAACCTCGGAGCCAGTGGATGCTTGCGCGAGTAATGCAGAGTTGGGGATAGACATCAGTAGCTTCAAAGTTCCTCCGCAGCGCTGTGCCGCTTCGCCCGTATTTCGCATCAGTAGTACTCTGCCCAACAGTGATCGACGGTATTCGTTTGAGGTGATAGATGCCGATACCAAAGGGCGTATTCAGTTCTTTCAAACCACTGCCAACAACGGTGATTTGATTCGACTCGGTGGGTTTTATGAAAATACGGGTAAAATTCAACTCCGCGTTTTTGATATTGTCAGCTCGGCCCAGGTGCTTTCGGGAGCCGTAGAGGCATGTAGCAACGTAACCTTGGCGTTGGTATTGGAGAATTTCAAAACACCTCCACCCAAATGTGCGGTTCCGCTGGGATTCCGGGTAAAAAGCAATTTGCCCAACAGCGGTACAACCTATCAGGTGCAGGTAATCAATGCCCTTACCAACGGAGTGATGCAGTCATTTGCCACCACTATTAACAATGGTCAGATAATCAATGTCAACGGCCTTTATAACGACGAGACAGTTCGTCTCAAGATTATGGATAACTTGAGCGGAGCTATGGCGCTCTCGGCCGCCGTGGGAGCCTGTAATACGACCGTTCAGGAAATTGATGTGACCTCGTTTAAAAAACCAGTTCTGAAATGCCCCTCGCCGCTGACTTTCACTGTAAGGAGCAATTTGCCCATTAGTGAGCGTACTTATAATGCGGAGGTAATCAAAGTATCCAACAATACCGTGCTGCAAACCTTTACAACAACCCTTAATAATGGCAATCAGATTAGAATCAATGGGTTGGATGCAGAGCAGAACGTTCGTTTAAAAATTTATGACAGCCAAAGTACGGCAATTGCCAATTCAGCTTCGATAGATGCCTGCGCGACAGGGACACAGGTAATTGATGTGACCTCGTTTAGGACACCACCAGATATCAAACCAGGGCAAGTTTTGATTACCTTGCAATTCCCTTGTAAGGAACTGGATCGCATTAAATTGCCCACGTTGGAACTTTACGGCCGCTTCAGAGAAACGGGTACACTCCAATGGAAGAACCTGCCCAACTTGGCCTATGAAGAAGGTAAATCTTCATTCAGTATATTGACCGACTTGCTGGTAGTGGGCAAAACCTACGATTTTCAGGCTGGGCCTGCACCAGGATATTATTCTTTCAGTGAAAATGCCTACAAGCTGGAGAAGGCGGATTGGATCATTAAAATTAAGACTGATGAATATTGTAAATAATAAATTTTGAGCCGCGTAAAGGAAACTTCGCAAGTGTACATTTAGACCCCAACAGTAGATACTAATTGGATGAAGTTTCCCATATAAATAAACATGCTTTAAGGGATATTGGCGATGTATTAATATAAACTGAAATTTTTTTTGGTATATATTATTTGAAGGTTTTAAAGAGCTAAATCCGCAAATTGGAGAACAATAGGGGTATTTTTGAGCGTCTTGCTGGAATAATGTTGTGTTTTGTGGGATATTTAATTATGAATTAAACAAATAAAAATTGAAATATTTTTAGATTTCTTTCAAGTTAAAGGCGTGCCTTTCACTTTTATCGGCTTTTAAAATTCAAGTTATAGAATATTATTTGATAACTTTTTTTAAAAAATGATAAAATTGTATGGTTTATTTTACCGAAATCGTCTATATTTGATATACCAATACGAAATGGCAGAAATTACTTATATTGTAAGGTAAATTTATAATTTTACCGATATTAATATTTTTTATTTGGCATTTTGATAGAGGTATACTATAAGTGCTTTGGTCGAGTATCAACCATTGTAAATTCAACGTTATGTCTCAACACTCGTTACTACCGTCTACGATTACTTATCAAATTAATCGACGGAAAAATCACCCACGCTTTGTGGCTGATGTTATGCTAGTTATGCTGTCTTACATGCTAGCCGCCAATTTTACCAACCGTACCTTGCAACAGGTAGATGTGTTAATTATTTCCGGAATGGGAATGGGTTGGTATTTCTCCTCCAAACTTACGGATCTGTACAATGAATTTCGAACGGTAACCTTTATTGATGAGATTCTGGCATTGTTGCCCAATTTGCTCAGTCAGTTTTTGATTTTGGTGGTATCGCTGTTTTTTCTAAAAGACAACGATTATACCCGTAGTTTCACGCTCGCCTTTGTGGCAGTATTGGGGTCAACGGTAATGTTGAAAATGTACGGCACTCGCAAACTGATGATGTTTTGGAATGCCAAAGGTGTAAACCAGCGGAACCTAGTGATTGTGGGTGAAATGAACCAAGTCGATGGTTTTCGCGAGTTGGTGCAAAAAAACCCGCAGTTTGGTTACACCATTTTGGGGGCATGGGGCTACAAAGAAGTGGGCATAAAAACGCCGCCGCTTCTTGAAACCATTGATTTTCTGAACGAAACGTCCCTTGGTAAAGTGATTGATGAATTGGTCATCGCGCCAAGCCAATTTGATGAAAGTTACGTGAAAGGCATTATTAGTTGGGCAGATAAGAAAGGGATTCTCGTGCGGTTTACGCCGGGCTTTTTTCAGTTCAGCGCTTCTCGTTATACATTGGAGCTGTTTGGTAATTATCCGTTGATTACCGTACGTAGCACCCCGCTGGAAATGGATTCGTGGTGGATGCTCAAGCGGGCTTTTGATGTGCTTTTCAGTGCGATTTTTTTGGTACTGGTCGCTTCTTGGTTATTTCCGTTGATTGCGCTGGCCATCAGGTTGGATTCGCCCGGACCCGTGTTTTTTGTTCA
>JAIXPV010000766.1 GCA_027486105.1 Runella sp.
GGATAATAAAACGGGAATTATAACGGGAAAAGTAGCGCAGCGTGGCACCTACCTCGTGACGCTCAAAGCAAAAAATGCCCTTGGCGAAGCAAGCAAAGAATTAAAAATAAAAATTGGTGATACGATTGCACTCACGCCCCCCATTGGCTGGAACGGATGGAACTCGTGGGCGCGTAACATTGACCAAGAAAAAGTAATTGCCTCGGCTGATGCTATGGTGAAGATGGGACTGAACCAACACGGTTGGACGTACATCAACATTGACGATGCTTGGCAGGGCAAACGAGGCGGTAAATTTCACGCCATTCAGCCCAATGCAAAGTTTCCAAAATTTACCGAAATGGTGGACTATATTCATAGTTTAGGTTTAAAAGTAGGTGTCTACTCTACGCCCATGATTACGAGCTATGCGGGTTATATCGGGGGCTCTTCTGATTTTGAAAATGGCCAAATCACTGACTCCATCGTTGCCAATAAGCGTTCATTTCGATACGTGGGAAAATACCGTTTCGAAGCCAACGACGCCAAACAATTTGCCGAATGGGGTATTGATTACCTCAAATACGATTGGCGGATTGAGGTCCCCTCTGCGGAGCGGATGTCGGTGGCTTTGAAGCAATCGGGACGAGATATTTTGTACAGCATTTCCAACTCTGCCCCCTTTGCTCATGTCAAAGACTGGGTAAGGTTGACCAACAGCTACCGCACAGGGCCTGATATTCGCGACAGTTGGAACAGCCTCTTTGTGTCGGCTTTTACCTTGGACAAATGGGCTCCCTATGGCGGCCCAGGACACTGGAACGACCCTGATATGATGATTGTGGGCAATGTGACCACGGGCACGCAACTGCACCCCACCCGCCTGACGCCCGACGAACAATACAGCCACGTGAGTTTATTTAGCCTTTTGGCTACTCCATTGCTGATAGGGTGTCCTATTGAGCAGTTGGATGCTTTTACCCTAAATTTGTTGACCAACGACGAAGTAATTGAAATTGACCAAGACCCGTTGGGCAAATCGGCTCGGCTTGTTTGGAACAAAGAGGGTATTCAAATCTGGCTCAGGCCGTTAGAAGACGGCTCGTATGCCGTAGGTTTATTTAATGTTGGTGATTTTGGCAAAACCCCAGAATCTTATTTCCGATGGGGTGATGAAACATCGAAATCGTTTACCTTTGATTTTGCAAAAGTGGGTTTGAAAGGCAAGTTTAAGTTGCGCGATGTGTGGCGGCAAAAAGACTTGGGTATTTCTAACGGTTCATTTGTAACCAACATTCCGCACCATGGCGTGGTGATGTTTCGGATGTTTCCTAGGTGGGAGGGCAAATAGGTATTGCCCTTTGGGGTATCTCGACTGCAAATTAAAGAACTGATAAAATTTTGGCTCATTTTATGAGAAATGAAACTCAATTGAGAAGCTATAAGGAATCTAGCGACAACATTAGCATACGGATAAAACGGATGTTCCAGCACGGATTTTGCTACAAAGGCGGCTTCGCACAACGGCGAACCGTGAAAATCCGTGTTTTCAAAGAAATCCGCGTCATCCGTGTGCCTTTTTTTAAAGCCAGTCAAGTTGTTAATATTTCCGTAGATAAAAGAGCATTACTAAACATTTTGCTTATCATTCTATTTATTGTGAAAGGAGAATTGCTGTTTGCGCAAAAACCCGAAATGCATTATGGAGATTTGGACATTTCTGCAAGGCCTTATGCCAAAGACCCTTACGTGATTTATTTTCAGGGAAAGTATTGGATGTATTATTCAGTACCGGGTGAACAGTTTAAAGAATGGTACATTGGTATTGCTACCAGCAACGATTTAGTACATTGGGAAAAACAAGGCAATATCAAGGGCCAAAAGGGAACCGTGGAAGAAAAAGGTATTTGTGCGCCCGGAGCATTGGTAAAAGACGGGGTCTTGCATCTTTTTTATCAAACCTACGGAAATGGTAAATTGGATGCTATTTGTCATGCCACATCTGCCAACGGCATTGATTTTGAAAGAGATGCCACCAACCCTATTTTTAGGCCGAAAATAAGTGATTGGAGCTGCGGAAGGGCGATTGATGCAGAGGTGATTGCTTACAAAAACAACTATTTTCTGTATTATGCCACCAGAGACCCCGATTATAAAATCCAGCAACAAGGCGTAGCTATGGCACCCATCACGACCAATTTTGACCGAAACAGTTGGACCGAAGTCCCTAACATGCCCATGCTTAAACCTGAACTGGCATGGGAAAAAAAATGTATTGAAGCGGCCTCCTGCATTCAAAAAGGAAAATATTTGTACATGTTTTATGCGGGAGCTTATAATAACGAACCTCAGCAAATCGGCGTTGCCCGCAGTAAGGACGGTATTCATTGGAACCGGCTATCGGAAGAACCTTTCCTAAAAAACGGCGATGTAGGTTCATGGAATGAAAGTGAAAGTGGGCACCCCAACATTTTTAAAGCCCAAGATGGACGATATTATCTGTTTTTTCAAGGTAATAATGACAAAGGGAAAACGTGGTATTTGTCCAAAGTAGAAATCGGTTGGAATAAAAAAGGACCTTATTTGAAGAAGTAAAACCAGCAGTTGAACAATAATGAAAACCCCCAAATTCACCATTAACACCTTTAAATTTAAGATTACATTTTGTTTAATCTTTATGCTTTCCATCTTTATGGTAAGCTTCAGAATTCTCCCCTCTGATGTACCCAAAATTTCGCTAGATGGCTATAAAGTGGAAGATGGATTTGAACTGAAAGTTATTTCCTCTGAACCATTTTTAAAAGCGCCCGTGAGCATGGACTTTGACAACAAAGGCCGTATGTGGGTGGTAGAAATGATTGGCTATATGCCCAATCTCGAAGGCATTGGCGAAGAAGTACCCAACGGTAGAATTACCATTTTAGAAGATTTGAATAAAGACGGCGTGACCGACCATTCCAAAGTCTTTTTGGATAAACTCATTTTGCCCCGTGGGCTGGCTCACGTGTACGGCGGACTTCTGTATGTTGATGGCCCAAAACTGTGGTTTGTAGAAATTAAAAACGACAAACCTGGCAAAAAAACCTTGGTTGACCCTGTATACGCCGAAGGCGGCAACGTGGAGCACTCCTCCAACGGACTCATGATGAACATTGACAATTGGATTTATAATGCCAATTACAATTTTAGGTACCAGCTTAAAAATGGAAAATGGATTAAAGAGCCGACGTCGTATCGGGGGCAGTGGGGGATAACCAAAGATAATTTTGGACGCCTTTATTACAACAACAACAGCACGCAATTGCAGGGTGACTACGTTTTGCCCAACAAAGCAATTCGGAACCGTTACTTCAAACCTACCATCGCCGAAAATCAACGGCTCACCAATAATAGGGTATTCCCGATTCATCAAACTTCGGTCAACCGGGGGTATCAAAAAGGAGTTTTGGACGAAAAGGGATTGCTGAAAGACGTGACCGCAGCCTGTGGGCCGTTGGTGTATCGGGGAGGCGCTTTCCCTGCATCTTACCATCAAAATGCGTTTGTTTGTGTGCCCGAAGTCAACCTCATCAAACGAAATATCCTGACCTTCAAAAACACCCAAACTACTGCCTCGCAGGCCATTGAGGGGAAAGAGTTTCTTACTTCCACCGATGAAGGTTTCCGTCCCGTCAATTTGTTCAACGGACCCGATGGCGCTATCTACGTGGTCGATATGCACCGGGGCATTATTCAGCATAAGGCCTATATTTCGCAATACCTCACCGAGCAACTTGCCGCCAAGAAATTGGATACGTTACAGAATGCAGGGCGTATTTTGAAAATAACGAGCAAAACCGTCAAAACTCATCCTATCCCTGATTTGACAAAGGCGTCGGCCAAAGAATTGGTGGCATTGCTCAGTCATTCAAATGGCTGGCTCCGCGACCGTGCCCAGCAATTACTGATTCAAAAAAATGACCTTTCGGTGGTTAAAGAGTTGATTAATTTAACCAAAAATAGCAATGAATTTGCAACGGCTATTCACGCGTTGTATGTACTTGAAGGTTTAAATGCACTTTCGTTTAACACTTTGAATGATGTTGTAAATCAATCAAAACAGCCCCAAACCATCGCTCATGCCTTAGGACTTTTGGAGCGTTTTGCTTCCACGCCCAACGTGGCTAAGATGAAAACTACGTGCAACCAGCTATTGGCGCAAAACGATGAAGTGATAGACCTCTATCTGTCTATGTCGCTGAATCCTTGGCTCAAACTATCTGAGGCGTCATTCTTGTCCATTCTCACCGAAATTGACAAAAAATATGGCACACAGAAAATCTATCAGGAGGCAATTGTAAGTAGCCTTGAGGGCAGGGAAGAAAACTACCTCAATACAATGAATCCCAATACAATGCTGAAAAGTAGTTTGACCGTAGCCCTCAATAACCGGCAGAAAAAAGAAATGAATCCCATTTATGTTAAAGAAACAAATACAGTTGACAACCGAACCAAAGGCCTACAACTGTACCGAACCATTTGTGCTACTTGTCACGGGGCTGATGGAAAGGGAATTCAGGATTTAGCCCCGCCACTCAAAGGCTCCGAATACATCGATGGCTCCATGAAGCGTTTGGCGGCCATTATTTTACACGGCGTTAGCGGGCCGATTCAGGTCGGAGGGAAGTTGTATAAATTGAATAATGAAATGCCTGCGCTGGTCAATAATAAATCCATCAGCGACCAAGACATCGTTGATATTATAAGATTTACACAGAATGCTTTTGCAAAAGAAGGGAAGGGGATTTCAGTGGATGACGTTAGGAAAATGAGAGATAGAAAGCCCGAGGGAAGCGGCATTTTTAACGAAAAGCAGCTATTGGAGACTGATTTTGAAAAATAATTGAAAGAAAACTGCTTTTGCTTTTGTGTATTTGAGCCTTTATAAAATGAAAAAAACGACCTACTTAATCCCAACCATCCTCTTTGTTGGACTCGCATCGGTATTTTTTGCCTTCAAACCGACAGTGCAAAAAAATAATAGGCCCAATATCGTCTATATTTTAGCCGATGACATGGGCTATGGCGATGTGTCGATCTACAATCCGCAGGGAAAAATTGCGACGCCTAACATTGATAAACTAGCCCTGCAAGGAATGAGGTTTACGGATGCTCATTCGCCTTCATCGGTCTGTACACCTACGCGTTATGCATTGATGACAGGCCGCTACCCATGGCGGAGCCGCTTGCCAGTGGGCGTATTGCGTGGGTACAGTCGAACTTTGATTGAAGCCGACCGCCCGACGGTAGCATCTTTGCTCAAAAGCCAAGGTTACCAAACGGGTGTGGTGGGCAAATGGCATTTGGGCTTGGATTGGGAAGTGACACAAGGCAAGCAAGAATTGCTTAAAACAGAAAATTATGGCATCAAAACCGAGATGAATCCTGAGGACATAGATTTTACAAAAAAGCCAACAGGAGGGCCTCAGAGCGTAGGATTTGATTATTCCTATATTTTGCCAGCTTCATTGGATATGCCCCCGTATTGTTACTTAGAAAATCAACAATTGACTGAACAACCGACTGCATATACCAATGGAAATAAATTGGAATCGGGCTATACGGGTCCTTTTTGGAGAGAAGGGAAAATGTCGCCCTCCTTTGATTTTCACGGAGTATTACCTGAATTTGTGACCAAAGCCAATGCATTTTTGAAAAAACAAACCAAAGAAAAACCCTTCTTCCTCTATATTCCGCTGGCTGCTCCGCACACGCCTTGGGTGCCTACCCAAAATTATGTAGGCAAATCAAAGGCGGGCGAATACGGCGATTTTGTGCAACAAGTGGATGCGGCGGTAGGCGAAGTATTAAAAACCTTAGAAGCATCAGGGCTTTCTGATAATACCCTTGTCATTTTTACCAGCGACAATGGCCCGTACTGGCGGCCCAATTTTACAGAACAATTTGGCCATGCCGCCGCTGGGCCGTTTAGAGGAATGAAAGGTGATGCTTTCGAAGGCGGACACCGCGTGCCGTTTATCGTTCGTTGGCCGAATAAAGTCAAACCAAACACCGTCAGCAATGCCACGACTACCTTGGCAAATTTGATGGCTACTTGCGCCGAAATCGTTGGAACGAAAGATGCTCAATACAATAGTGAAGACAGTTACAGCATTTTACCCGTATTGACGGGAAAAGCAAAACAAGTATCTACACAACCTGCAGTTGTTCATAGTTCGTCGACTGGTTTTTTTGCCATTCGGAAAGGCAACTGGAAATTGATAGAGGGCCTTGGTTCAGGCGGTTTTACCGAACCAAAAGAAATAAAACCAAAAGTAGGAGAAGCCGCAGGACAGCTTTATAATCTAGCCGATGATATTGCGGAAAAAAACAATGTGTACCAACAAAATCCTGAAAAAGTAAGGGAGTTGACGCAGTTGTTGACTGAAATCAGGCAAAGTAAAAAGAAGTTGCTTTTGAACTGATGACGTGCCTTTTTATTGACATCCAGTAATCTTTGCTTCAAAAACGGTATTGGGGCCACTTTGCCAAAAACCACCAGTGGCAGGAGGGGTAATGGTGATTGATTTTCCTGCGGTATAGGTGATATTTCCAGAAGTATACTGGATCGTACCCGTTGTTGTTATGGTTTCCAAGGCTTGATAAGGTCCCGGATGCGCGGCATGGACGGCAAGCGTTTGGGGACAAGGAAACTGCGTTGGCAAAACCGTGATTAGGGCGCTGCCAGCGGCAATGCCAGCCCCGCATTGGGTATTGCTTACCTGAGTAATCGTGTAAGTTGTCGTTGTTGTGGGAGAAACCGTTATCGTAAAATGGTTATTCATGCTGTTTGTAAACTGTTGACCGTTCGAAAGGGTAAGCTGATATGGAAGGGTTCCAGCGGTCAATAAAACACTGAGATCTGCCGATTGACCGGCATATATGCTTGCAGCACCTGACAGATTCACCTGTACTTTGGGATTGATGGTCACTGCGACGGGACCGGATTCATTGATACACCCATTCTGTGAAATTTCAACCCGGTAATTCTCTGTTTGAGCAGCGGACAATATCTGACCGGTGGCATTGGGCAGCGTGCCGGTACTGTTTTTCCACGTATAGGTGTAGCCTTCGCCAGTAGGTGCATTTAATGAGACAGTTGTCGGTGCACAAACCACCGCACTGCCAGAAACCCCGATAGATGCCTCAGGCTTCGAATATACCCTTATACTTTCGCTATTGGTAGAAACGCTGATGTCTGTTGAGATGATTCTCAGTCGGTAATAACTGCCTGGGGCTAACAGGGGAGGAAGTGAAAAAGTCAAAGGACTGCCGTTCCCGCTGCCGACTTCTGTACCTGCCGCAAAATTTCCGTATTTGTCAGAAAGCTCGGCTTTAAAGGTGTTATTTCCTGAAAATGACCCTGAGGTTGTAAAGCTTGCCTGATAGTTCCCGCCAGCACACAGGGGGGAGAACGCCGATAAAAGCTGGATTTGGGGTAAGGAACTTCCATTGCTGATCATAACGGTATAGTCTTCGGTTTCACCTACGGTGTAGCGACTGCAAGCATTGGTTACACCTCCGCTTGCAAAGTCAGCGGTTCTGACCCGCATCCGGGTAGCGCCGTTGAGGAGCGTTGCAGGTAAAGTTACCAAAACAGATTTTTCTGTAGTGCCGATCATTTCGCCGGATGTATTGGATTTGGTAATCATTTCCGAGGGTTCAAAGGTGCCGTTTTGATTGGCATCTATCCAAATAGCATAATGAAGAGACGTTGATGCTTTTAATGTAAAAGTATGGCTTTGTCCGGCTATCAGAGCAGCTGGGGGAAGTGCCGTGAAATCGGAGAAATTATTGGCATTACAGGGGGAAGGGAAATCCGTTGTGTTATCGAGTGCCGTGCCGTTGATCTTTACTTTGGTGATATATGAACTTACCAATGTGCATACTTGGTTGGTGTAGACGGGAAAACAATAACCGGTTTGATTCTGAGGAACAGTGATGGAAACGACTCCTGAAAAGTCGGTGGAGTTGGAGGCGCGGAGTCGGTAATGATAGGTTCTTCCCGCACTGAATTCTGAATCAATATAGGTGTTTGTACTGGGGCCGACGCCTCCCAAACAAATGTACGGTTCGTTGGTTGATTCGGCTCTTTCGACAAAATACCCTGTTTCAGTGGTAGAATTATCGGTCCATTGCAGGATGATTCCGTTGACCCCCATAACTGCCGTTGGCAAACCCGGCAAGGGTTGATTGGTGGGTGCGCAGTCGAGAGTGTACTGGTTGGAAGGGTCGGTTCGGGCAATGTAACCGATTTTCATACGCTCATACTGGCCGGGAGTCAATTGACCATGTTGATTAAGACCGCATATTCTGCTCCAATACGACATTACATTTGTGATGCTTGGTTGATAAGGGACACCGTTGGCATCGATGGGCGTTGCCAGAGCATAGGTACATGCATTATTGACGTTGTTTCTTTGCGTGGAGCTTAGTTGTTCGTAAGGGTCGGCGGGAGTATCACACACCCGATCGCCTTTGGTAGAGCAGTTGGCTCCTAAGCCTCTCGTAACTACTTCCCGATTTGACACAGTAGCATGATTGCTGTCTTGAAAAGTATGGTAAAGACCAAAATAATGGCCCAATTCGTGCAGCAGCGTTTTATTTACTGTGTTCGAAATGGCTAAATAATTCACAAAGACATAGTTAAAACCAGCGTTTGGCTGTGTGGCAAATCCTTCGGCACCAATGATGGTACTGCTTATATATAGATTGATGGCATTACTGACGTTGTAGGCCGATAAAATACCCGTAAATGTGTTTGCATTGTTATAATTAATGGTGGTATTATAGGTAGTGCTGTTGATAAAATGCGGAGAGTCGGCGGTGGGATTGGTGCCGCCAACTGAACCGCTCCCGCCGAAATAAAACTGTAATCCTACGGGTAAAAAGGCCTTGTTCAATTCGGCAAATTTGGAATTTAGGGCAATAAGGTCAACTCCGCCGCTACCGTCATCGTTGCGAATAATGTGCACCTTTACTGGGACATAGGTGAGAGGTACGGCACCTGCCCTGGTGTTTTTACTTTTCGCGTGTTTATGGATGAATTTGCCAAAGAAAAGTTCATCTGCATCCGTAGGAGAGGGTGTGCCGCAGTTTTGTCCAAATAGTATAAAACTAGCTAAAAAAAGCCCCAAAAGATGCAGTAAATGTTTTTTCATTTCAGTGAATCAATAATTGTAGTGTCCTTATTTTGAAAAGAGGAAAATGAGTGGTTATCATCGACTTATTGAAAACTCAGGCACTTCCATTGACCGTTGCTGTACACCTTCACACAATGGGCTGTCAGGTCATACACCATCATGCCGTTTTTGGGGGCGGGCAATTGATTGATCACTGTTGTGACGGCTGAGGGCAATTGTACATACTGTGGTAAAGCTTCAAAATAAGAGCCTGGAGTGAGTTCGTCGGTGCAGGAATTTCCCGAAATGAGCACCTGAAAAAAAGCACCGTTGACCATGTCTTTCCAATAGGCATTGCAGGGCGGGTTTACTTTCGTACTGACTCCTTCGGTTTCGGCAAGTATTGATTGCGCGGGCGTGGAGGCATAATATGCCCCGATTTTCCATTTGTTATTTTGCCTGAAAACATACCTATAAAAGCCAGCAATAGCACCACTCGCATCGCGATAAACATTGGTGCCGGCATCGGCCACGAATGAACTTGGGCTTGTGGAAGATAAAATGTAAGTTCCACCGATAGAATTACTGAAGCCAGCAGGCTGGGTAACAATAATTTGACTGTGCGCGTTAATCCCTAACAGAAACATCGCCAAAAGAAAAACTGTAAATTTTGCCATCGTATTGAATTTATTTTGATTCCATTGGTGAGAAACAATATCAACAGGCAGACAGTGTAGCAATGGGCTGCCTATGACTTTCTGGGTGATATTAAACTCTTGATTTTTGAGGCATTACTAAAAACTCAGGCACTTCCATTGACCGTTGCTGTACACCTTCACACAATGGGCTGTCAGGTCATA
>JAIXPV010000682.1 GCA_027486105.1 Runella sp.
ATACGACCACCAATAATCGTTGGTATGCCAGTCGGGTTTGGAGAAATAAGCCCCTACCATAAAGCCTTCGTTGCGGAAAGCCCCGAATACTTCTTTGGCAATATTGCTGCGGGGATTGCTGCCAAAGGGAGATTTTGTGATTTTGTAATCAGTTTGTTTGGTGTCAAACATACAAAAGCCGTCGTGGTGTTTGGTCGTAAAAACCACGTATTTCATCCCTGAATTTTTGGCGGCGGTGGCCCATTTTTCGGGGGCAAACTGCGTGGGATTGAAGGTGCTTTGCAGATTTTCGTAGGCTTTTTTGTACTCAAACCAATTGTCTTTGTAGGGGCCTTTGCGTTCGCACCAGCCTTCATCTTCGGGGCAAAGGCTCCAACTTTCCACAATACCCCACTGGCTGTAGAGGCCCCAGTGCATCAATAGTCCAAACTTGATATTTTGCCACTGGCTCAGTTTTTGTTTTATCTGTGGGTCAGAAGGGGCCATATATTTGCTGTGATTTTGCTCCGAATGTTGTTGGGCAACCAGCGTTTGCGTAATCAGCAGGGTTAGTAAGAAAGAAAAACTTTTTTTCATTGGTCTTAATGGTCTTTTAAATTCGAGAATGTGAGGGGCGTATTGGTGCGAATGACAAATGCGAAGAAATAATCAATAAAAGTCATCTTGATTTATTTACGCGGCGCCTTAGCGGCCCTGCGTGAGTTATATTTTGCTCAATAAATGCGGACGTTCGCGTTCAATTTTGAGCAATAACTCTCCGAAAAGTGTGTTGGCCCAAGCAAACCATTTGCGGGTAAATTTACTCGCATCGTCTTTGTCAAACGACTCGTGCATAAAGCCCGTTTTGGCGTGCGTATTTTTTAGAAAACGCAATTGGGCTAGAATTTCGGCGTCGTCGTTAGACGTCATGGCCCGCATGATGATGCTCATGGGCCAAATTTGGTTCACCAACGTATGTGGACTACCGATGCCTTCGGCAGCTTTGCCTTTGAAAAAATAGGGATTAGACTCGCTCAACACAAACCGACGCGTATTTTGGTAGATTTTATCGTTTGGATTCACTGCGCCCAAATACGGCAAGCCTAGCAAGTTGGGAACGTTGGCGTCGTCTTGAAAAAGGTAATTACCGAATCCATCGACTTCCATGGCGTACATCGGGCCAAATTGTGGATGGTTGATCACGGCATATTTCTTGATGGCCTGTTCCACTTCATTGGCAAAGCTTTTGCACTCATTCGCAAATGCCTGATTCTTATAAACTTGCTCCGCAATCTCGGCGATTTGACGGAAAGAAACGACAGCGAATAAATTGGAAGGAATCAAAAACGGATATTGCGTAGCATCATCTGATGGTCTAAAGATGCTGTGAATGAGTCCGTTGGGTTTAGTGTTGTTGCCGTAGCCGTTGCCAGGTACCGTATCTGTTGACCATGATGTGGTGCGCCCAAAACGGTAAGGTCCACGGCCTTTCAGCCGTTGTTGTACGCGGCAGGTACTGATGATGAGCTGGGCAGCTTTTAGCCATTTTTCGTCGAAAACGCTCACATCTTTCGCCGTTTTCCAGTAATGATACGCCAAACGAACCGTGTAGCAAAGTGAATCAAGTTCCCACTTGCGCTCGTGAAGTTCGGGTTTCATGTCGGTGTGGTCTTTGAGCCATTCGCTGTGGCCCGGGCCGTCGTTGAACGCGTTGGCGTAAGGGTCAATCAAAATACACTCCGTTTGGCGATTGACCACCCCCGCAATGAGTTGTTTGAGTGACTCGTCCTTTGTCACCAACGGCAAATACGGCCATACTTGTGCGGTGCTGTCGCGGAGCCACATGGCGTGGATGTCGCCTGTGATCACGAACGTATCAGGACGACCGTCTTTTTGTTTAAAATGAACGGTCGTATCCAAAGTGTTGGGAAAACAATTTTCAAAAAGCCACGCCAATTCGGGGTCTTTTATAACGCCTTTCATGCGGCTTATCGTGGCCTCAATAACGGAGCTATTAAATTTACGTTGGCCCGCAGCGACCCGCACCACGGGAAATTCGTTGGCAAACGCATTGGCTTGAATTAGCGTGCCAATGCCCGCCAATGAGGTTGTTTTTAAAAATGCTCTGCGGTCAAGTTGTTTCATTGGGTCAGGTTATCTAAAATAGTGCATACAGGCGGAAAGTCTCTGTAAAAATGCCTGAAAAATCTTTTTATTCAAAAAATATTTTAAAATAAAAGGGCTGTTAAAGAAAAAAATTAAGTAAATGTATATTTAGGAAATATTCTCCCAGCCGATATTTGAAAAGAAAGTTAATATAGAATAAAATCCCTATGGAACACTGCTTTGAAATGGTTGGCTGGTTGAAAGTGCAACCTTGTGGGTATTACCAAACAAACGTGGCGACGGTTTTTCCGCTAAGAGTGGGTGTGATTTGACGGTTTTTTGCGCGGATATTGAACGTCACAGGTTTGTCGCTTTCGTTTAGTATAATCAGTACCGTTTTACCGTCGGGCGTTTTAAACGCTACGTTGGGCAGACTCATGGTCACGTTGGAGGCAATGCGGGCAGAACCTGGTCGTACAAACTTTGACGCGTGGGCAATGATATAATAAGCGGGATTTCGGGTGACGGTTTCGCCAATCGTAACGGCTCCCAAGCAGGCCGTGCAGCCGCCGTCGGTGTGCGGGCCTTGGTTGGGGTCGGCGGCCAAATTCCATTCTAAAACGGTTTTGCTCCAGTTGCGCGGTGCGCCAATGAGGAGATTTTTGACGTGCCATTGCAAATCTCCCCCAAAATTGGCGGGTGCGCCGAGCCACTGTTCGGTAAAATAAAGGTTTTTATCGGGGTGCGCCTCATGCACATCGCGCAGTGCATCAATGCCGCCTCCGTACAGGTGAAAAGCCGAGCCGTCGATATACTTGCGCGCATAGGGGTCATTCAAGATGCTAATAGGGTAGTCGGGGCGGTCGGCGTTGTGGTCGTAGATAATGATTTTTGTGCTGAGTTTGGCGGTTTTGAAAGCAGGTCCGAGGCTTTTTTTGATAAAGACTGCCTGGTCGTCCTGCGGCATAAGCAAACTGGGATTATTGTCGGGGTTCAGGGGCTCATTTTGTATCGTTAGGGCGTCAATTTGGATGCCCTGTTTTTTCATTTGCTGCACGTATGTCACCAAATAACTAGCATATGCCTCGTAAAACTCTGGTTTGAGGCTTCCCCCTTTAGAATTATTGTTGGTTTTCATCCACGACGGCGGCGTCCAAGGAGAACCCAGTATTTTGATTTGGGGATTGATGGCCAGAATTTGCTTTAATACTGGAATAAGGTCTTTTTGTTCTTTCGCCAACGAAAATCGGCTCAGCTTGGGGTCGGTTTGGCCCGCAGGCAGGTCGTTGTAGGTAAAAACGTGGTCGCTCAAGTCAGATGCCCCGACGCTAATGCGCAGGTAGCTGACTCCGATGTTGTTGGCATCGGTAGCAAACAACTCTTTCAGCAATGCTGCTTTTTCTGAGGATTTTAATTCATTGATGAGGGTTGCACTCCCACCTGTGA
>JAIXPV010000191.1 GCA_027486105.1 Runella sp.
GAATCATTGATGAGCCCTTGGTCGGGCTTTTCTTCCATGTCGTTTTCTAGTACATCCAAGAGACTATTTTCTTCCCCTTGTACGAAAGGCGCATCCATCGACACGTGACGACCGGATATTTTGAGCGTATCCACCACTTCATTGGCCGAGATGTCCAGCACTTCTGCTAGTTCTTCGGGTGAAGGCTCACGCTCAAATTTTTGTTCGAGATCCGAAAATGTTTTTGAAATTTTATTGAGAGACCCTACGCGGTTGAGCGGAAGGCGCACAATACGGGACTGTTCGGCCAATGCCTGTAATATGGATTGACGGATCCACCATACAGCATAGGAGATGAATTTAAAACCACGCGTTTCGTCAAAACGCTGCGCAGCTTTAATTAACCCTAAGTTACCTTCATTGATAAGGTCACCAAGCGATAACCCTTGGTTTTGATATTGTTTAGCCACGGAGACCACAAAACGCAAGTTTGCTTTGGTCAATCTCTCCAATGCCTGTTGATCACCTTCCCGAATTCTTTGCGCCAAAGTCACCTCCTCGTCGGGAGTCAGCAAATCTACCTTTCCAATTTCCTGTAAATACTTATCAAGCGATTGGCTTTCTCGGTTGGTAATCTGCTTACTGATTTTTAGCTGTCTCATTTTATAAACTTTGGTGCTATCTTAATACTATTTGGTAACGAAAAAAGAGTATTAAAAGTTGATTTTCATACCAACTTTAAGTTAAAAAACCTAAAATCTACTGAGTTTCTTGGATTTTTAGTAAAAATTATCAAAAAGGGCTCCTTCACGCTTAGAATCAACTTGATTTTTTTGGTTTGGGCCCTTTTCAACACTCTTTTTTATCGACGGTTATCGTCTCTGCGACGCTCTCCCCCTCTGTCTTTGCCGCGGTCGCGACGGTCACCGCGATCTTCACGCGGGGGTTTTTCAACGTAGCCTTCTGGCTTAGGCAACAATACCTTACGCGAAAGACGATATTTACCCGTTTTTTTATCGTGCTCTACGAGTTTTACCTGTATTTCTTCACCCACTTGCAGCACTCCGTCCATAGATTCAAGTCGCTCCCACGTGATTTCTGAAATATGCAGTAAACCATCTTTACCCGGCATGAATTCAACAAACGCGCCAAATGGCTGGATTGTTTTTACAACTCCCGTGTACACTTCGTTTACTTCAGGAATGGCAACAATGCTCTTGATGCGTTTTACCGCAATGTCCATGCTGTTTCCGTTGGTGGCAAAAATGCTGACATAACCCGCACCGTCGCGTTCTTCGATGGTTACGGTGGCACCCGATACGCGTTGGATTTCCTGAACCACTTTACCACCTGGCCCGATTACGGCACCAATTTGTTCTTGTGCAATCTGAATAACTACCGCACGAGGAGCATGAGGTTTAAGATCTTCACGACTTTCAACAATCGCTTTCTTCATCTCACCCAAAATATGCAAACGTCCGCGACGCGCCTGTTCAAGTGCTTCGGCGAGTACTTCGTACGAGAGTCCGTCTACTTTGAGGTCCATTTGGCAAGCTGTAATTCCCTGTTCAGTACCCGTGACCTTAAAGTCCATGTCTCCAAGGTGGTCTTCATCACCTAAAATATCTGAAAGCACGGCGTATTTACCAGAATTATCGGTAATCAACCCCATCGCAATACCTGCTACGGGAGCTTTGATCTTAATCCCCGCATCCATCAACGCAAGTGTACCAGCACAAACGGTTGCCATTGACGACGAGCCGTTTGATTCTAAAATATCAGAAACGATACGAATCGTATATGGATTTTCGTCATCTGGAGGCAATACTTTTTTCAATGAACGGTGAGCCAAATTTCCATGTCCTACCTCACGACGGCCCGGTCCACGATTAGGCTTTACTTCACCCGTTGAAAAACCTGGGAAGTTATAGTGCAACATGAAACGGCTGTAACCATAATACATGGTCGTATCAATGATTTGCTCGTCCATTTTAGTACCCAACGTAACGGTCGTAAGCGACTGTGTTTCGCCGCGTGTAAACAACGCCGAACCGTGGGGTGATGGCAGCAAATCAACCTCACACATAATAGGGCGGATTTGGTCCAACGCCCGTCCATCTAAGCGGCTACGCTCATCCAATACCAAACGGCGCGAAGCTTCCCATTCCAAATCATGATAATAGCGCTTGATAAGCCCTACTTTGGCCTCATATTCTTCGGGGTTTTCGGCTTTATACTGCTCTAAGTATTCAGTTATAACGCCTTTGAAACCATCCTTACGGAGTTGCTTGTTTGCACTTCCTTGGCGGGCCACGGCGTAGATTTTATCATAGCAAGCTTCACGTACTTTTTGACGAAGTTCCTCATCGTGAACTACATACTCAAACGTACGTTTCTCTGTTTTACCCGCTTCTGCTTCAAGTTCTTTCTGAACCGCACATTGCAATTTAATAATTTCGTGGGCGGCTTTGATGGCTTCAATGACCTCCTGCTCCGACGCCTCGCTCATTTCTCCTTCTACCATACAAATATCTTTGGCAGAACCTGCCACGATAAGATCTAAAGTAGCATTTTTCAGTTGTGAAGAAATGGGGTTAATGACGTATTCGCCATTGATTTTAGCCACCCGAACTTCCGAAATAGGGCCGTTGAAAGGCACATCGGTCAGCATCAATGCTGATGATGCCGCCAAAGCGGCCAAGGCATCGGGCAGTACTTCGGCGTCCGCCGAAATTAAAAATACGTTTACTTGCGTATCTGCGTAGAAATCATCAGGAAACATCGGGCGCAGGGCTCGGTCAACCAAACGGCTAACCAACACTTCGTGATCCGACAATTTGCCTTCACGCTTCTGAAAGCTTCCGGGAATACGTCCCGCTGACGCGAATTTTTCTTGGTAATCAACCGACAACGGCAGAAAATCAGTACCGGGCCGGGCATCAGGATTGGAAACAACCGTAGCTAGCAACATGGTGTTACCCATACGCACAACAACAGACCCGTGGGCCTGTCTGGCTAGTTTTCCCGTCTCAATTGTGATGGTGCGACCATCAGGAAGTGTAATGGTCTTTGTGATGATGTTAAACATGAAAGAAGAATTAAAACCGCTTTGTGCCTGCGCTTCCGCTTAAGACTGTTATTTTGTTATCTATTAAATGTGAATCGAACAATTCGTTTACACTTAACTTCATTAAAAGACAACAACGCAAGCTATTTATTGAATAAACCGCAAAAATTTTTGTACTTAATTTTGAAAGGTGAGAAATGACAAACAGGGAATTCAATTGAATGAAATTCCCTGTTTGAGCGTATCGCGTTACTTTCTGATATTCAGTTCGGCGATGATAGTACGATAACGACTGATTTCAGTTCTTTGAAGATAATTCAGCAATCGTCTGCGCTTACCTACCAATTTCAAAAGACCAAGACGAGTGGCACTGTCGTGTTTGTGCTGCTTCAAGTGCTCGGTCAGGTGGTTGATACGGTGTGTAAATAATGCAATTTGTGATTCTGGAGAACCCGTATCGCTTTCAGACTTGCCATACTTTTGAAACAAGTCTTTTTTCACTTCCGATGTTAAATACATGATTGTAACCTCAGATTAATTTAGATGGAACATATATACAAAAACGGCTGCAAAGGTATGCAATTAGTTTGAATAAACAGCCTTATTTCCGCGCCATTTTTTAAGAACATTACTTTGTTGCCACTTTTTGGTCATTCGTTCCCACCAAATAACGTACACATCTTTATCAAATAGGCGAGAATCCTTCAAAGCACGATCTGCAAAATAGATTCCGACAAATATCAGGAGTGTATTGGAAAACCAAGCCCCCAATGGCACCCAAACCAAGCCATCTTTGGCCCACTTATCCCCCTGCAAGGTAAGTACATAAGATAAAATAAAGAAAAGAACCGACACCAACACGGGAATACCAAAGCCCCCTTTTTTGATGATGGC
>JAIXPV010000261.1 GCA_027486105.1 Runella sp.
CGGCATCAATACTTTCTGGACTACCGTGGGCGGGGTTATCGGAACCGTGGGTTCTGTTCTTGTGCGGTCATTGGTATTGGTAGCGTTGGGATTTCAGTATTATAATTTAGTAGAACGGCGGGATGGTTCGGGGATTTTGGGCGCGATTGAAGACATCGGCAAAAACGAAACACCGAGAATTGACCGCCGAGAAGAGGAGTTTTAAAAATGAATGAAAGAGAAATTTTGTCAGAAAAATCACGAATTTCACCCCTTATATACCTTAATTGGTCAAAAACCAACCGCCTGTTTGCCTATTGATTTTTACTTTTATTGAAATAGATGCACCCCGAATCCGTTGTACAAACATGAAATCGGCCTCGCGCGACCAAATTTATGAAAACCTCAAAAATGCCCGTTCTAATTTTCGAAAAACGGAGTTGAAAGGCATTGATTTGAGCGGAATGGATTTGTCGGGGGCAGATTTTCGGTTTTCTGATTTGTCAGGAGTTAATTTCAGCGATTCAATCTTAAAGAAAACAAACCTCAGTTTTTCCAACCTTGACGATACCAATTTTGAAAATGCCGATTTGACCGATGCCAATTTGAGCTTTTCATCGTTGGTCGAGGCAAATTTCACCAACGCCAAGATTGCGGGCGCAAATTTCAGTTTCTCAGGCATTAGCAAACGAAACCCCACCGACCGTTTTGCCTCTCTCACCCATTTTTTATACCGAACGGGCTGGTTTGGGACCGTGATTGGGATTTTTATCGGGGCATTTATTTTTTACGGAGTCAGTGCGGTCATTTATTTTACGCATCAGATTTTGACCGCCTCCGACCCACGGTTGGCCATGCTCAACCAATACATTGTTGGAAATAATATTTCGGGTGGAATCATCACGGTTCTAATCACAAATTGGCTGTCTGGCCCGCTCGAAAAGTACTTCAAAGCCGCATGGCTTCAGCACTTGGCACTCTCGTTGATTGTGGGAATCGGCTATTTGGGTTTAACCACTTTTTCTTATTTCCAGTTCGGCAACAAAATCATTAGCGATGTGCTGGAAAAATTTCCCAATCAAGTCACCAACAGCGCTCCTTGGTACGTGTACGTCCTGTGTCCGATTTTTGTTGCCAATGTTTTTCATTATTTTCAAAAACAAGGTAAGCAACTTACACTCATCATTACCGAGCAAGAACTGCAACTTTCAGAGCTGGAAAAATCAAAGACCAAAGCCGAATTGGAAGCACTTCAGGCCAAAATCAACCCTCATTTTTTGTATAACTCTCTCAACAGCATCGCGAGTTTGGTTCATATTGACCCCGACAAAGCCGAGCAAATGACGTTGTTGTTATCGAAATTATTCCGATACGTGACCAATAAAAAAGCGGATTATTTTGATTCGCTCGACAACGAATTGGAAATGGTCGCAACCTACCTCGAAATTGAGCAAGTACGCTTCGGTGACCGTCTGTCCTTTAAAATCATTGTTCGCGACGAAGCCCTCCTAAACATACCCATTCCTCGTTTTCTAATTCAGCCTTTGGTTGAAAATGCCATCAAGCACGGAATTGCGCGTATTGCCGACCGCGGCGTGATTGAAGTCCGGGTCACTAAAGAACAAAACCTGCTGCGAATTACGGTCCATGACAACGGGCCTAGCTTTCCCGAACCCATCAGCGGTGGGTATGGCTTGCAAAGTGTTCAGAACAAACTCAAACTGCTTTATGGCGATAAAGCGGCATTATCCCTCCAAAATTCTCCCCTCAAACAAGTCATTCTTAACTTGCCTTTTGCACCTTAGTTGGTAAGTCGTCAAATAAAAGGCTAATTTTGTGGCAATTACTAAAAAAACGCACCATTCTAAGCAAGGTCCGGAATTCCCAACCGCTTCTTTTGGTTTTGATTTTATCCTCCCACAATAGCAGGACTCCCAATAAATGACAAAATTTGATTTTAAAGATTTGATATTGTTTGAAAACGAAGATTACATCGTTATCAATAAACCGCCACACGTAGCCACCATCAACGAACGTACCGCCGACAAATCGGTGAGTATTCTTCGGATGGCCAAGGAATATAGTTTTGACGCTCAGGTAGGACACCGATTGGATAAAGAAACCTCTGGAGCATTGGCCATCGCTAAAAATCCCGAAGCCTACCGCCACTTGGCCATGCAGTTTGAACACCGCGAAGTAACAAAACGCTACCATGCCGTGGTCAACGGTTTGCACGATTTTGACAGTATTTCGGTGTTTTTACCGATTTCTCCCGTAAAAGATGGCACCGCCGTAAAAATTGATCGTCAAAAAGGAAAAGCGGCCGAAACCGTATTTTTTACGCTCAAAGCCTTCCGCCGACACACATTGGTAGAATGTATTCCCATCACGGGTCGAATGCACCAGATACGTATTCACCTGCAATGCCTTAAAGCACCTATCGTGTGCGACCCAACCTACGGCGGAGCCAACGTGCTTTTGTCTTCGTTGAAAAAGGATTATAAATTGAAGCAAGAGACCGAAGAGCGTCCTATCATGCAACGGGTTGCGCTGCATGCGTTCTCGCTTTCGTTTCAGTTGATGAACGGCGAAACCATTAAAGTAGAAGCGCCCTACCCCAAAGACTTTGCGGTATTGGTGAAGTTGTTGGAGAAAAATAGTTAGTTGGCGTTGGCAATAATCAAAATGACCGATGAAACTGCCGATCCAATTGCCCAGTTCATCCAGGTTTTACGTTTTTTAATTTTATATGCGACTTCACGATAGCCCCGTACATAATCGGGGTTATTCATTTTATCGGCAGTTGGAATGCCTAATTTCTGAATTTTAGGAGGTGTTGCCGAACAGGCAACAGCAGGTATTAAGCCAACCAATCCATTGATAAGCAAGGAGGGTAACAAAGTTCCAGTGCCCGCTCCGCGATAATTCCGATAATAAACAGGCGCTTCAGACTTACCCATCTCATACATGACTTGCGGCTCTCCCGAAATCATGGTGACTTTCCCGTTATCATACATCACCTGCGTTGACTTTTCAGAGGCTATCTCGGAAAATACCTCTTCGGTACCATTAGCAAATTTGATACGTGCTACGTTCACTTTATCAATCACAAAGAGAGGACCATCTAAGTTTTCCCATTTTTTATATTTTACCTC